>NZ_BMPE01000009.1 GCF_014647435.1 Deinococcus radiotolerans
GCGGAGGCGGTGCCCAGGGCGAGGGCGGCGAGAACGGTCAGGCTCAGTGCGGATTTCTTCATGTGCTCTCCAGTGAGTGGACGTGGTGAACCTCACGGCTGAGCCGTCACGCTCGGTCGTTCAGAGGTGAAACAGGTGGGCTGTTATTGCTTCCCGATAATTGGTGAAGGCGCCTCTCAAAATTGTCACGGGAGATGGGTAAGGGGGTGCGCCGCCTGACCTAGTGCGGGCACGCAACCCGATAAGGGATGTGACGCTTGGACGATGGACAAAGCTGAGGTTGCCGGAGTGCGCGCTGGTCGCGTCCCTCGCGGTCTGTGCGCAGGGCCGCCTGTGCGGTTGAGGTGGGTGTGGCAGGCGTGGGTGCGTGAATGCCCCCACTGGGGTGAACTGGATCAAGGAGGGGGGCGCCCTAAGGAAAGCCCCCTGAATTGCTCAGGGGGCAGTGGCCTACCGTCCAGCGCAGGTGCGTTGTGTTCAGCGTAATGGTGGAGGGTTTGGACCCTTCTGTCAGGCGGCAGCCCCAGCAGCTGTTGTGTTCATAAGCTCCGCAGGGCGGAGGTGGTGACCATTCCTCCTCGGCCTACCACTGAGCGCCAGACGCGCTGGGTCCAGCCTGACGGTCCGGAGGTGCCAGTGGTCTGAACCGTCCTGGCACGGAAGCGGCGGGACTGCTTCCGTGCTCCGGGAGTTGCGTTGGTCAGGGCGTGGCGGAGGTCGGGGGGGTGGGGTCGCTGAAGTTGCCTGCCGCGTCCACTGCCCGCACAACGTACTGCGCGTCCGCTGTGCCCGCCGGGTCGGTGTACGTGGGGGTGCTCAGCAGGCCGGACAGTTCCAGGGGGTGCTGACCGCGCAGGCGGTACACGACGTACTGCCCGCCGGGCTGGCTGGCCGTCCAAGTCAGCTGCACGCCGCCCTGATTTGGCAGGAGGGCGGCGCGCAGCCCCGACACCTGCGAGCCGCCTGCTGGGGCGGGCCGGGTGGCGGTCAGGGGCGCTGATTCGGCTGAGCGGTTGCCGCTGCGGTCCACGCTGCGTAGGGTGTACGTGACCGTGCTGCCGGGCGCCGCGGTGGTGTCCAGGTAGGTGCGCGTGCCGGCCGGGAGTTGCGTGAGGACCGCTGAGGTGGTGGCGGTGGCGCGTAGCACCTCGAAGGTCTGCAGGTCGGGTACGGTCGCCTGCGTCCAGCTGAGCTGAATGCCGCCGGGCGTGGCGGTGGCGGCGGCGAGCAGGGGAGGGGGGGGCGGCGTGACGTCTTTCAGGACGCCAGTCACGGGCGCGGACAGCTCCGAATCCACCTGGGTGGTGTTCACGGCGACCACCTGGTAGCGGTACGGGGTCTGGACGCCCTGAGGGATCACGTCCGTGAAGGTGGGGTCTGTGAGGGGAAGGCCGGTCAGCAGCAGGGCCTCCGCGGGGGTCTGCGCGCCCTCGGAGCGGTAGACGCGGTATCCCAGCAGGTCCCCTTCCCGGTTGGGCGTCCACGTGAGCGTCAGGCTGGTTTCGGTTGCCGTGACGTTCAGGCCGCTGGGCGCGGCCGGTGGGGTGAGGTTCTGTCCGGTGGCGCCGGCCAGGGTGCTGCGGCCGCTGAGCTGACCGGTCTGGTCGGTGGTGGCCACGGCGTACAGGTAGGGGACGCCGCCCTGCACCTGATCGGCGAAGGTGCGGGCGTCGGCGGGCAGCGTGGCGATCACGGCCAGCTGATCCGGCGCCGGTCCGCGCAGCACGAGGACGGCGGTGACGCGTGGGTCGGGGTCCGCGGTCCAGGTCAGGGTCACCTTCCGGTTGCCGGGCTCGGCGCGCGTGAGGACGGGGGTGGGCAGGGGCGCGGCGGCGCTGAACGTGACGGGGGCGCTGGGTGCGGAGTCCCGCCCGAACAGGTCCACGCTGCTGACCTGATAACGGTACGTCTGCCCGGGCTGGGCGGTGGTGTCGGTGAACACGTCACCGCCAGCGCCGCCTGTCCGGAAGAACGGGGTGGGTTCCAGCGGCTGGAAGGGGCCCGTGCTGCCCGCGCGGGAGACCGTGTACGCCGCGACCAGGGCGCCCGGTTCCGTGGGGGGTGTCCAGCGCAGGCGGGGGGTGGCGCCGGGGAGCAGGGTCAGGTTGGTGGGGGCGGGTACGGGCGGGGTGGGGCCGGTGCGGAAGGTGGCGGTGCCGACCGGGGTGCGGGTGCGGTCCACGGCGTACACGGTGGCGGTGTAGGTGCCCTCGGGCAGGCCGATCAGGGTGGTCTGAATGCCGAGCGCCCGGGCGAAGGCGGGCCGGGCGACGACGTTCAGGGTGAAGATGGCCCGCCCCACGCGGTTATCGTCCGTGACGGGTGCGGTGTAGGTGGCGGTCACGGCGTCGTATTCGGGGCGCGTGAGCCCCAGCGCCGCCGAGTACGGCTGCGGGGAGGACACCGGGACGGTGCGGGTGGCGGCGCTGCCCTTGACCTCGATCACGAAGCCGCCGCTGGGCGTGGCGTCGCCGGGCAGGAACCACCGGAGCAGCGCGCCGTCCGGAGTGGGCAGCGCGGCCAGACCGGCTTTCGCCGTGGGGGTCTGCGCGTGGGCGGTGGGGACGGCGCCCAGGGTGGCAATCAGGATGAGCCTGCTGATGGTGTTCATGGGTGTCCTCGGGGCGGACCGCTCGGGCTGACGGGGAGGTCAGCCCGGGCGGTTCAGAATTTCACTGTGGCGTCCGTGCTGATGTTGATGTCGGGAATGACGGGCAGGCTCACGCTGGCGGACACTTTCCCTTTGAAGTACCGGTCGTCCTTGGCGATGTGGACGGCGCCTTCAAGGGTCATGCTGGCGCTGGCGCTGACATTGATGCCGCAGCCGCCGGCGCTGGCCGACGCGGTGGCGCCGAACTTCACGCTGCCGTCCAGCACGACGGGGCTGTACTGCACGCCGAACGCGGCGTCCAGTGCGGCGCTGGCCTTCAGGTTCCAGGACCAGCTGCACAGCAGGAGGCTGCCGCTGTTGCCGTACTCGAGGTTCCAATTGACGCCCGCGCCGACGTCCACGCGGGTGCTGTCGATCATCAGGTAGCCTTTGCCCTGCGGCATGTTCGGCAGCTGCACCGTGATGGGGCTGGCTTTCGTGCCGATGTACAGGTGCTGGTCGCTGCCGGAGAAGGGCACGTACAGTTCCATCGCGCCGCGCAGGGTCATCAGGTCGTACAGGTTCAGGTTAGCCACCCCGGCGCAGTTCAGGCCGCCGGGCGCGCTGAGGCTGCTGGATCCCACGCAGGCCTGCACGAGCAGTCGCCCGTCGGCGCTGGAATCGGTGGTGCTGCCGGCGGTCCCGGCGCCGGAGACGCTCAGCTGCGGCGCGGAGATGGACACCAGCGCGCGGCCGTTCGGGGTGCTCTGGTTCAGGGTTTCGCCCTTCTTGACCAGCCACGCGTCGGCGCGCATGTCGAAGGTGCCCACGTCATCGACCGTCAGGACGCCTTTGAGGTAGGGCTTGATGGGCGTGTCGATGTCCTGCTTCACGCTGAGCAGGGCCCCCGCCTGGAACATGGTGCTGGGACCGGCCGTGCGGAAGGCGGGCGCCTGGTCCAGGCCGCTGGGCCAGTCCATGTTGACGGTCAGGCCGCCCAGCAGTTCGTAGATCTCCACGCGCTTGGCGCTCAGCAGCGGCTTGCCCAGCTGCGCGTTGCCGCGGGCGTTCACGGTGATGGACCCGTACCCGACCGAACCGCTTCCGTCCTTGAAGTACCCGAAGTTCGTGCCGCTGAAGCGCCCGAAGACGGCCTTGGCATCCATGTTCAGCAGCCCGGCCACGCTCAGCGTGCCGGTACCGGTGAATTCCAGCAGACCCGCGCTGGTCAGGGCGCCCTTGAGGGTGATGTCGAACGGGACTTTCGCAAGCTGACCGGTCAGGTGGATGGCTTCGGTGGTGACGTTCACGTCCCGGCCGTCTTTGACCCAGAAGAAGGTCTTGGTGTCCGTGGTGTTCACGGGCAGCTGCTCGTTCACCTGCAGGCGGCCCTTGAGGCCCAGGGTGTACGAGCCGTCGCCCTGCCGTTCCACGCCGACTTCCGTCACGGAGTACGGGTACGCGAACAGGCTCGGCAGGCGGGCGTCGCTGACGGTGTCCCAGGTGCGGCCGTTCAGGGTGACGTTCCCGGCGCCGTCCAGGCTCAGGTTGTTCAGGGGCACCCGGTAGCCCTTGTCGCTGCTGCCCTCAAAGACGTTGAGCTGGGCGTTGGCGAACACGATCCGGGCGGCCGAGGCCTGGCCCGCGCTGCTGGTGACCGTCCAGACGCCCTCGCCGGGGGCGAGGCTGGTGCGGCCGAACACGTGGGTTTTCACGGTGCCGTTGGCTGCGGGGGTCAGGCGCTCCCCGCTTTTCGCGTTGGGATTCCAGCTGATCTTGATGGGCATCGACTCGTTGATCAGGGGCAGCGGGATGCTGCCGTCCCCCTCGGCGGCCGAGACGCGGCCCGAGAGCACCTTGAGTTGCAGGGCGTTCACGTTGACCGTCCAGCCCAGCAGGGTGGTGTTCAGCGCCCCCAGGTTCAGGGTGGTCTGGAATCCACCGGCGGTGTACGCCGCCGTCTGGGTGAGCGTGACGGGCGTGCTCAGCAGCGGAGAGCCGACCTTGATCTTCGCCGCGGGGAAGACCAGGCCCATCCAGTCGTTTGCTGGGGCGCCCGTGGTGCCGAAGGCGGCTGTCAGTTCGGTCGCGCTCTGCGCGGCTGACAGGTCCAGCGTGACGGCACTGGCGCTGAGGGTCAGCCCGTCCTCGGGCAGGGTGGCGGCGACCGGCACGCTGGGGTTCAGGATCGCGTACAGGTCGCCGGTCGCGGCGTTCAGGGGCGCGCCGGTCAGGGTGAGGGTGTTGCTGGCCGCCTGCACGCCGCTGTCGGTCAGGATGACCGTGCCGCTCAGGGTGCCGCCCTTCTCGTTCAGGGTGAGGGTTCCCAGGCGCAGGGTCACGTTGTTCAGGCGCGCCAGTTGCAGGTCGGAGTTGCCGAGGTTCACCGTGACGGGCGTCGGGGTCAGGGTCACGCGGGTCTCGCTCGCGTCGCGGGACGTGAAGACCTGGGTGGTCTGCAGGTCGGTGAAGGTCACGTCGTAGGTGCCTGCTTCCTTCCCGCCGACGATGAGGAGCACCGTGCCGCGCCCCGAGAACCGGCTGGGGTCCAGCGCCTGCACGTCTTTGACGTTCACCTTGAAGTCGCCGAACGACAGGACGGTGGGGGCGTTCAGGGCGTAGGTCAGTTCCGCCCGGGCGGTCAGGGGCTGGTCCGGGCTGCTGTATTCGAAGGTCAGGGTGTGCCGCCCGGTGCGCTGCTCGCTGAAGGTCTCCAAGAGTTCCGCCGTGTCGCGGTCCTCAGTCAGGTCCAGCGTCACCGTCTTGACCGGCTGGCCGTCCAGCAGCCAGCGTCCGTTCAGGCGGCCTCCACCCACGTAGGGCACGCGGACTTTCGCGGTGAAGTCCCCGGTGCTGGGCAGGGTGACGTTGTCACTGCCCGCGTTCGCGCCGCCCTGCTCCAGATTCAGGGCCACGCGGCCCAGCTCGAACCGGATCTTGACCTGCACGGGCAGCACGGCGCGGGTCGCCGCCAGGAAACTGCTGTCCCAGGTGCTCAGCGTCACGACGTACGGGCCTGAGCGTTGATACACGGAGAACGTGGTCGCCTCGCCGTTCACCGGCTGAAGATTCGCGCCCGTTCCGTTGCCGAAGTCGATCTTATAGTCCAGGCCGGGCAGCAGTCCGGTGATCCGGAACTGATACGTGCCGCCTCTGGCGTCCACGCTGGTGACTTGCAGGGCTTCCGTGGGGGGCAGGCCCACCACGACCTGGGCCTTCACTTCCGGAACGTCCACTTTCGGCTGATTCTGGGCGTTCAGGGTGACGGTGTACGTCCCGAAGGTGCGGTACGTGTGCGGCAGGGTCACGGCCGTCTGGCCCGTCACGGTCTCGCTGGTCCCGTCGCCCCACAGAACGCGGTACTGCACTGCGGGCAGCAGGCCGGTCAGGTCCGCCGAGACGGTCAGTGCGGGCCCGCCGCCCGTCAGGGTCAGGGCCGGCGCGGGCGCCGTGGTGGTCACGGGGATGGGCGTGGTGGGCACCCTCGGCGCCGTGAGGGTCACGGTGAAGGTGGTGGGCAGCCCGTAGGTGTGGGTTTTCAAAGCCGTCTCGCTGCCCGTCAGGGTCTCGGTGGCGCCGTCGCCCCAATTCAGGGTGTACGTCAGTTCCGGTTCCAGTCCCGCCAGCTGCGCGGTGGCCAGCAGGCCCTGCGCGCTCACGGTCAGGCTGCCGGCGGGCACGCTCAGCGTCACCGCCTGACGTCCTCCGCGGTGGTCGAGCAGCACGGTGTAGGTGTCCACCGCGCCGTAACGGTGCCGCAGGGTGGCCGTGGTGTCACCCGTGACCGTGGAGACGGGACTGCCGTCGCCCCAGTCCAGGGTGTACGTGACCACCGGGATGAGGCCGCTCAGGGTGGCGGTGGCGTTCAGCCGGTCCGACTGCACGGTGAAGGTCGGGGCGGGCAGGGTCACGTTCACCTGGTAGTCGCGTGAGGCGTACTGCCCCTGTGTCTCCTGCGTCCTGATGGCCGTCAGTCCTTCCTGCAGGTAGACGTGCGTGCGCTGCGCGCTGGCGACGCCGGTGATGGTGTCCGACGCGCCGCCCCCCCAGGTCAGGGTGTACGTCAGCGCGGGCACCAGGTCGGTCAGGGTCGCGGTGACGGTCTGTCCCACGATCACGTTCACGACGTACTGCACTTCCTGCGGCGTGACGGTCAGCACCGGCATGGGCGCGCTTACCAGCACGTCGGCCGTCACGGGCGCCACGCCCTCGCGGCTGACGGTCACGGTGAACGTGCCGGGACGGTCGTACGCATGACTGAGTTCTGCGGTGGCGCCGGTGGGCGTCAGGGTGTCGGTGGTGCCGTCGCCCCACGCCACGGTGTACGGGTCGCCGCTCAGCAGGCGGCCCAGCGTCAGGACCGCGGTCAACCGGGTGGTGCCGGTCAGCTGCGCCGTGGGGACCGGCAGGGCCGCAGTCACGGTCGCCGTGACGGGCGCGGTCGCCTCAGAGCGGAGGGTCACGGTGAACGTGCCCGGGAGCGCGTACGCATGCGTTTTCTGCGCTGTGGCCGAACCGGTCACGGTGTCGGCTGTGCCGTCGCCCCAGTCCACGGTGTACGTCAGCGCCGGGACCAGCGTGGACAGGTGCGCCGTGACGGTCTCCCGCACCAGCAGGGCGGCGGGCGCCACGTTCAGCGCGGGTGCGGGGGCGGTCACGCGGGTCGTTGCCGTCACGGCGGCCGTGTCCAGCGAGGTCAGCGTGAGGGTGAAGGTGCCCAGCGTCTGGTAGGTGTGACGCTGCTGCGCGGTGGTCGTGCCCACGGCCACCACGAACTGCCCGGTGGTGCCGTCCCCCCAGTCCAGGGCGAACCGGCCGCCCATCAGGTTCGACAGGTCCGCCGTGACGTCGCCGCCCAGGATGACGGCTGGCGTCACGGCCAGCACCGGCACGGGCGCCACGACCGTGACTGACAGCAGTAGGGCGTTCTGACTGCCGGCTGGGGTGACGGCAACGCCCTGCACGCCGGGCCGGGCGTAGGTGTGCGTCAACTGCGCGGTCGTGGCGGCCGCCGTGAACGTCTCGGCGTCGCCCAGGCCCCAGGTCACGACGTAGTCGTACCCGGCCAGCAGGCCCGAGAGGGTCACCGTGGCGGTCAGCGGCGCGGTGGCGGCGGCCGTCCCGGTCGGGGCAGGCACGCCGACACTGACGGGGGCGGACGTGACGGTCAGGCCACTGGAGGCCAGCACCACCGTGTACGTTCCGGCCGTCGCGTACGCGTGCGTGCGCTGCGCGTCCACGCTGCCGCTCAGCGTGTCCTCCGCGCCGTCCCCCCAGTTCAGCGTGTACGTCTGACCGGGGAACATGCCGCGCACGTCGGCCGTGACCGGCGCACGCACCGCCACCGCTCCGGGCGACACGGTCAGGCTCGCCAGTGGCACGGCGACCGTGATGACGGCCACGCCGGGCGTGCTGGCCGAACCGCGACTGGGCGGCGTCACTTCCACCCGGAAGTCGCCGGGGCGGGCGTACGTGTGCACCAGCCCAACGCTGGCCGCGCCGGACGGGTTCTGGAAGGTCTCGACCGTGCCGTCTCCCCAGTCCACGCGGTAGGCGTCCACGCCCGAGACCGTGCGCATCAGGTTGCTGACCGTCATCGTGACCTGCAGGTCACGGTGCACGAACGTCAGGACCGGGACGGGCACCTGGTAGTTCACGGTGACCGTGCCCTGCTCGGCTGCGCCGCCCGCTGGGGGCGTCACGGTCACCACGTAGGTTCCGTTCCGGCTGTACTCGTGGGTGAGGTTCAGCGGGGTGCTGCCCGGTGACAGGACCGTCTGGGTACTCCCGTCGCCCCAGTCCACGGTATAGGTGGCCGGGGCGGGCGCCAGGTTCCCCACGGTCAGGGTGACCACGCGCTGCTCCTGCGTGAAGGTCAGGGTCGGGCGGGGCACGGTCACGGTCACGGTTCCCGTGAGGGCCGTCACGCCCGGTGCGCTCAGGTTGACCGTGAAGGTCCCGGCGGTCGCGACCTGACCGGCGGTGAAGACGTGCGTGCGGGTGGTGGAGGCGACGCCCGTGACGGTGTCTGCCGTGCCGTCCCCCCAGTTCAGGGTGTAGGTCAGGGTCGGCGCGAGGCTGCTCAGCGTGGCGGTGACCGGTTGTCCCAGCGCCGCGTCCGTGGGACTCAGACTCAGTGAGGCGACGGGGGCCGTGACGGTCACGGTCGCGTCGGCGCGCTCTCCGCTGCTGAGCGTCACGCGCGTGAGGTAGGTGCCGGGCTGCGCGTACGTGTGCGTGCGCGTCGCCTGCGCCGCTCCCGTGACCGTGGCGAGCGTGCCGTCCCCCCAGTCCAGGGTGTACGTCAGGGTGGGGATCAGTTCGGTCAGGGTGGCGGTTGCCGTCAGGTCGCGCGCCGTCACGGTCAGGACCGGCGGGGCGCTCAGCTGCGCCGACGCGAGCACGGCGGTCATGCCCGGGGCGGTCAGGCGCACCGTGACGGAGGCGGGCTGGGCGTACGTGTGCGTCTGCTGGGCCGAGGGGCCTGTCGCGGTGATGGGGTCGGTGGTGCCGTCCCCCCAGGTCAGGGTGTAGGTCTGTCCGGTCACCAGCTGCGTCAGGGCGGCGGTCACGGTCAGGCGCTGGACGCTCAGGTTCAGGCCAGCGGTGGGGAGGGTCAGGGTGACGGTGGTAGTCACGGGGGCGCCGCCCTGCGGGGTGAGCTGGATGGTCACGGTGCCGGGCTGGGCGTAGGTGTGGGTGAGCTGCGCGGTGGCGGCGGTAGGGGTCAGCGTCTCGGTGGCGCCGTCTCCCCAGGCCACCGCGTAGCTGTAGCCGGGCACCAGTGCGCGGAGATTCAGCGTGGCCGTCAGGGCGCTGCCTGCCGCGCTCAGGGTGGGGACGGGGACGGGGACGGTGACGGTGAGGGTGGCCGTCACGGGGGCAACGCCCGGCGCGGTCAGGGTGACGGTGAAGGGACCGGGCTGGGCGTAGGTGTGGGTTTTCTGGGTGCCGGTCGAGCCGGTGACGGGGTCGGTGGTGCCGTCGCCCCAGTCCAGGGTGTAGGTCAGGGCGGGCACGAGGGTGCCCAGGGTGGCCGTGACGGTCTGACGCACGGCGGGACTGGCTGGGGTGAGGACGAGGGTGGGGGTGGGGGCGGTGAGGGTGACGGTGGTGGTCACGGGAGCGCCGCCCTGCGGGGTGACCTGGATGGTCGCGGTGCCGGGCTGGGCGTAGGTGTGGGTGAGCTGCGCGGTGGCGGCGGTGGGGGTCAGCGTCTCGGTGGTGCCGTCGCCCCAGTCGAGGGTGTAGGCGTACGCGGGCACAAGGTTGCCCAGGTTCAGCGTCGCCCCCAGGCCGCTGGCCACACTGCTGGCCGTGGGGGCGGGAACGGTGACCGTGACGTTAGCCGTGCTGGGGGCCGTGCCCGGCGCCGACAGCGTGACGGTGAAAGTGCCAAGCTGGGCGTAGGTGTGGGTTTTCTGGGCGTCGGTCGAGCCGGTGATGGTGTCGGTGGTGCCGTCGCCCCAGTCCAGGGTGTACGTCAGGGCGGGCACGAGGGTGCTGAGTCTGGCCGTGACGGCCTGCTGGAGCGGGATCACGCTGGGGGTGATGGTGAGCGCTGAATTCGGGGCGTTGAGACTCACGGTCGTGGTGACCGGTGGTGCGCCCTGCGGGGTGACCTGGATGGTCACGGTGCCGGGCTGGGCGTAGGTGTGGGTGAGCTGCGCGGTGGCGGCGGTAGGGGTCAGCGTCTCGGTGGCGCCGTCTCCCCAGGCCACCGCGTAGGGATGGCCGCTGAGCAGGTTGCCCGCGTTGAGGGTGACGGTCAGATCCGTGACGCTGGCATTCAGGGTGGGGACGGGGACGGTGACGGTGAGGGTGGCCGTCACGGGGGCGACGCCCGGCGCGGTCAGGGTGACGGTGAAGGGACCGGGCTGGGCGTAGGTGTGGGTTTTCTGGGTGCCGGTCGAGCCGGTGACGGGGTCGGTGGTGCCGTCGCCCCAGTCCAGGGTGTAGGTCAGGGCGGGCACGAGGGTGCCCAGGGTGGCCGTGACGGCCTGCTGGAGCGGGATCACGCTGGGGGTGATGGTGAGCGCTGAATTCGGGGCGTTGAGACTCACGGTCGTGGTGACCGGTGGTGCGCCCTGCGGGGTGACCTGGATGGTCGCGGTGCCGGGCTGGGCGTAGGTGTGGGTGAGCTGCGCGGTGGCGGCGGTGGGGGTCAGCGTCTCGGTGGTGCCGTCGCCCCAGTCCAGGGTGTAGGCGTACGCGGGCACGAGGTTGCCCAGGTTCAGTGTCGCCCTCAGGCCGCTGCTCGCGGCGCTGAGCACCGGAATTGGAGCTGAGGCGGCTGTCACGGCCGTCACGGGGGTGGTGCCCGGGGAGGTCAGGGTGACGGTGTAGGGGCCAGGTTGGGCGTAGGTGTGGGTTTTCTGGGTGCCGGTCGAGCCGGTGATGGTGTCGGTGGTGCCGTCGCCCCAGTCCAGGGTGTACGTCAGGGCGGGGGTCAGCTGGCCCAGGGTGGCCGTGACGGGGTCGCTGGTGCGGCCACTGGTGGGGTCAAGGGTGAGGGTGGCGCCGGGCACGGTGAGGCTGACGGTCGTGGTGATGGGCGGCGCGTCCTGCGGCGTGAGCTGGATGGTCGCGGTGCCGGGCTGGGCGTAGGTGTGGGTGAGCTGCGCGGTGGCGGCGGTGGGGGTCACTGTCTCGGTGGTGCCGTCGCCCCAGCCCAGGGTGTAGGTGTACGCGGGAACAAGGTTGCTCAGGTTCAGTGTCACGGTCAGGCCGCTGCTGGCGGGTGTGACGGTGGGGACAGGCACGCTGACGGTCACGGTGCTCACGGCGGGCGCGGTGCTGGCGCTGCTCAGCGTGACCGTCATGGCCCCGGGGCGCGCGTACGCGTGCGTCTTCTGGGCGGTGACGGCCCCGGTGACGGTGTCGGTGGTGCCGTCGCCCCAGTCCAGGGTGTACGTCAGGGCCTCCACGAGGTTGTCCAGGGTGGCCGTCACGGGCTGCTGCACGGCGGCGGCTGACAGGTTCACGTTCAGGATGGGCGTGGCGTAGGCGACGGTGACCGTCGTGGTGGCCAGGGGCGCGGTGCCGCCGGGCGAGTCGCTGAGCGACACGAGGATGGTGTACGTGCCGGGTTGCGCGTACTCGTGCGTCACCTGCAGCGGATCCATTTCCGGATAGCTGTTCTGGTCGGTGCCGTCACCCCACTCGATCCTGTAGTACGTGCCGATCAGGACGTCCTGAATGCTCAGGGTGGCACTCAGTCCGGTGGGCACGGCGCTGAGCTTCGGGACGGGCATGGTCACGTTCAGGGCCTGCACGGCGGTCGTGATCCCCGGGGCGCTGACGCTCACCGTGTACGTGCGGGGCTGGAAGTACGTCTGGGTGTACTGGACCGTGGCCGCTCCGGTCCGGTCCTCGATGATGCCGTTGCCGAGGTCGATGGTGTACGTCACGTCCGGGTCGAGACCGGCGATGTCAATCGTGACGGGCTGACCGGGCCGGGTCTGGTCGGGCGTGAAGGTGATGGTCGGACTGACCTGCGCGGACGCGAAGCTGGCCAGTGCGAGGGCCAGCAGCGTCAGCCAGCGCAGCAGGGCCCAGGGCGCGGCGCGCCCCCGGGGAAGGGAAGTGAGGGTCATGGGGTCTCCTGATCAAAGCGGTACCGCAGGCCCAGGCCGTACCGGTAGGTGGCGGGTGTGGCGGCGGCCGACTGCTCGTAGCGGGCGCTGGCACTCAGGTCCAGTCGGGGCGTGACGGCGTAGTTCACGGTCAGGTCGGCGCGGCCCGTGATGGGCTTCTCGGGTCCGCTGTGGTTCAGGCCCAGGCCCACCTGGGCGTTGAGGGCGCCGCTGGTGTAGCTGAGGGTGCCGGTGGCGGAGGCGCTGGTGGTTGTCGGGGCGCGGGTGTAGCTCAGGTTCAGGCTGCCCTGCCAGGGCTGCTGCTGGCCGCTGAGGTTCGCCTGAGCCGTGAAGGTGGGGGTCGTGTCGGGTGGAAGCGCGAGGCTGGTGGTCACCCCGAAGCTCAGGCCGCCGGCCTTTGCGCTCACGTCAGCGGCGACGGTCGGGGTCCGGGTGCTGGGGGCGTAGGTGGCGCTGGTGCCCAGCGCGAGCCGTTCGCTGACCGTCAACCGGGTGCCGGCCCCCAGCGTGAACCGGTTCGTGCTGGTGGCGGCGGTGGTCTGAAGGTGCCAGCGGCCCGTGGTGTACGCCAGGGTGCCGCTGGCGCTCAGGGGGCTGCCCTGGGTCAGGGCCACGGTGGCGGTGCCCGTCAGGTTTGGTTGCAGTCGGGTGCTGCCGCCGGCGGTGACGTTCCAGCGGGTGCCCGCCTTCTGCAGGTTCAGGCTGGGGGCAAGGTAGGCGCTGGTGCCGTCGCGCGCGTACGACAGGGCGCCGCTGACGGCGCCGCTCCACAGGGGGCTGGCTTGCTGGCGCAGGCTCACCGCGGTGGTGGTGGCCGTGGTGGAGAGATTCAGCTCCCGTGTCAGGCGCGCGCTGCCGGCCACGCCGAGCGTGTGGCTGCTGTAGGCCGAGGTGGGCGAGGCGCTGCTGGACAGCGAGTAGAAGGTCGTGACGGCGGTCAGGGCCGCGCCGCTGCCGGGGAGGGCCGGCACGTAGGTGTAGACCAGGGTGGCGCCCAGGTCGCTGCGTGCGGCGGCCAGGTCGGCGCTGCGGCGGCCGGTGGCCTGTAGCGTGTGGCGCGGCTGGGTGTAGCGGATGCCGAAGGTGGCGGCGGTGCGTTCGGCGCTCAGGTCGACCGTGATGGCGTCGCGGCTGCCCCGGGGCGTCTGGTAGTGCAGGGTGACGCTGGCGCTGTCCCGCAGGTCCAGTGGGGCTGGGACGCTGTAGAGGCGCAGCTGCACGCTCCCTTCCGCCTGCGCGGCGCTGCTGAGGGCCAGGAGCAGGGAAATGATCCAGGGAACAGGGGGGTGGTGGGCGGTCATGAACTCCTTGAGGTGCGTGGAGAGGACGCCGTCAGGGCGCCGGAGCTGTGAGGCGTCTGTCCCGTGTCCATGACGGCGGCCCACCGTCCGGTGAGGGTGCGGTGGGCGGCGCCGTTATGAAGCGGGATTCAGGACCCGCACAGAAATCTCATGGATGCAGCCTAGAGCTTCACGCGTTATTGAAGCGTTATGCCCCCGTCAGATGAATTGCGTCAGCAGCTCTGCTGGGACCTGCTCCCGCAGGACCGCGGCCAGCTGCTCCGCCTGCACCGTCCAGGGGCCACCGGACGCGGCCAGGGCACGCACGGCGCGGTACTCGACCTCCAGCATGCCCCGGTCGTGGGCCAGCGCGGCCGCCTCCCGCAGGTCGGCCGCGCTGTTCGGGGCACCCGGCAGGGACGCGCGCAGCACCAGACTGCGCGCCAGGAACTCGGCCATGTCAGTCTCACGCGACAGGTCCACGGCGGTGTCCGTCAGGGCCAGAGCCAGGGCCGCCTGCCCATCCAGCGCCGCGACCTCCGCCCGGGCCTGCAGGGTCAGCACCAGGGTCAGGGGATAGTTCAGGCCGTCCGCCAGCGCCTGCGCCTGCGCCGCCCACTGCGTCACGGCGGGATGCTCCTGCATCCGGGCGGCATACACCAGGGCCGACAGCAGCAGCGACAACCGCACCGGATCCCCCACCTCCTGCGCCAGCGGCAGGGCGGGCGCCATGACCGCCACCGCCTCCTCGAATCGGTTCAGGCGCAGCCAGAGCCCACCCTGCCGGTGCACGACGTCCAGCTGGTGCGGTGGGTAGGCGCTGAGGACCGGCGCAGCCGCTGCCAGCTCGGCCTGCGCCTTATGCGCGCGCCCCTGACTGATCGACACCGTGGCCAGATGCGCCAGCCGCACCGCCGTCTCGAACGGCGAATCCGTCTCGGGATCAGCGGCGCTGAGCAGCGCCTCGGCCTCTGACAGCCGGCCCAGCGACCAGTATGTCCAGCCGAGGTTCCACGCATACCACGTCGGCACGCCCTGGCCAGCCAGCGTGACCTGCCGGTGGAATTCCTCGTACAGTGCCGCGGCCTCCACGAAACGCCCGGCGGTCCAGAGCAGCAGGGCATGCTCGTTGATCAGTTCGCCCCGTTCCGGCGCAAGCCCCTGCGCCGCCCGGATCGCCGCTTCCGCCTCTGCCCGCCGCCCCGCACGCAGCAGCACAGCAAAGCGGGTGCGCCACAGGTCCGCCTGCTCCGCCGCCGGCAGCGCGGGCGCCAGCGCCGTGGCCTGCTCGATCTGCGCCAGTGCGTCCGGCAGTCGCCCGCGCAGGCGGTACAGTTCGGCCAGCGCGGCGTGCAGGCGCGCCGCGAGCCGGGGCCCCGGCCCAGCCTGCACGCCCAGGCGCAGCGCGTCCTCTGCCGCCTCGGGGTCACTGCCGCGCAGCGCCAGCCCCCGCCCCAGCAGCGCCTCAGCGCGCACCTCGGGCTCCGGGTGGGTCCGCAGCACCCGCTGGAACTGCTGCGCGGCGTCCACCCAGGCGCCGACGTTCAGGGCCAGCCACCCGGCGCTCAGCCAGTGCGGCGCGCTGCGTTCTGGCCGCCCGGCCGCCTCCCAGTGCCGCGCCACGCGCTCCGCGGACGGCGCGTCGTCCACGAGGGACTCCAGGTACGTCGCCACATCCGCATGCAGCGCCGCCCGGATGGGCTGGGGCAGGCCAGTCAGGGCCGCCTGCAGGATCAGGTCGTGCGTGAACCCGGACTGGTTCATGAGCTGAGTCGCCTCCAGTTCCGCCCAGGGCGCCACCAGATCCAGCGGGTGACGCCCCAGCAGATGAGCCGCCAGGGCCACACTGAACTCCGGACCCGCCACGGCCGCCAGCTGCGCCAGCCGCAGCGCCGGCAGGGACACGTGACCAAGCCGGCGCTGCAGGGTCGGCAGCAGCTGAACCGGCACCGGCAGCGCCGCCAGCTGGGCCGCCGGTCCCGGCAGGGCCCGCTGGTCCGAGAGCGTCCGCAGGGTCTCCAGAACGAACAGCGGGTGCCCGCCCGTGTGACGCCACAGCGCCTCCCCCAGCGGCGCACTCTGCGGCGCCCCAGCGTGACGGAGGAACGCCCCGGTCAGGGCCTGCACCCCCTCACCGTCCAGCGGCCCCAACTGCACCAGACCCGCCTGACGCGCCTCAGCCAGCCGCGTCAGCGCCGCCCGCCGGTCCGGCACCCACTCCTCGTCGCGCACGGTCATACCCACCGGCACCCGCAGGTCCAGCCAGGCCGGCTGCGCCGCCACGAACAGCCACGCCTGCCAGCTCAGGTCATCCAGCCACTGCACGTCATCCAGCAGCACGCTCCGCAGCCCCCCCTGACCGGCCGCCGCCACGGCCTGCACCGTCAGGTGCGTCACGGCCTCCAGGAACCGGCGCTGCGCCTGCGGCGAGCTCGGCGGCTCCGTCCGCGCGGCCCCCGGCCACACGCCAGGCAGCACGGAACTCAGCTCCGCCTGCACCCAGCGCTCCACCAGCCGCGGACCCTGCCACTTCAGCAGGAGCTTCAGCCACCGGCTGAGCGCCCGGTACGGCACGTCCTCATCTCCGGGCTGCGCCGTCAGCGTCAGGACCGGCCCCCGAGTCCGGAGCACCTCACCCAACAGCCTGGTCTTCCCCACGCCGGGCGGCCCACTGACGACCACCACGCTGCACGTCTCGACCAGCCGGTCCAGCATCGCCCACTCCTGCGCGCGGCCCGCCAGCGGCGCCTGCCACGGCCCGGCCGGCAGCGGCTCCGGACTCAGACCGGCCGGCGCGGCGCCCCCGATCAGGTCCGCCAGCGCCCGCGTTTCCGGCAGGGGCGGCACCCGCAACTCCTGCCACAGCAGCGTCTCACACGTCCGGAAGGCCTCCAGCGCGGCGTGCCTTTCCCCCAGGGCCGCGTGCAGGGTCATGCGCTGCCGGTACGCCGCTTCCGACAGGGGCTCCAGGCTCAGAAGGTCCCCGGTCAACGCCAGCGCCCGCCGCATCTCCCCGGCGCCCTGCGCCGCGTGAATCTCCTCCCACAGGGCCGCGCGGTGCAGCGCCTGCTGCCGCTCGCGGTGCACCCGCAGCCACTCGGCCACGTCCGGGCAGTCACTCAGGTCCTGACCATCCAGCAGATCACCAGGCCAGGTCACCCCCTGCTGCCCATGAAACGCCCGCCACTCGAACGCCGCCACGTCACACTGCACGTCCGGCCCCAGGTGCAGGTCCGCCGCTCCGGTCAGCACCGCCGGGCCAGCCAGCGCCCGGAGCCGCCAGACCGTCTGCCGCAGATTGGTGCGGGCCGTCCGCTCCGGCACATCCGGCCACAGCAGCCCGGCCAGTCTGGCCCGCGGCGTCTGGCCCTCCAGGCACAAGTAGGCGCACAGCGCCGCCGCCTTACGCTCAAGGGGGTGCACCTGCCCATTCACGGTGACCGTCGGACGTCCCAGCAGATTCAGGTGAACGAGGACGGAACCGGGCACACCGCACAGTATGGGGGAAGACAGCTTGGCCACACTGGGACTCAGAGCGCCGGCGTGTGCAACTCAATCCGCTGAGCCCTGAACGTTTGGCCCCCTCCCTCTGGTGAAACCGGCAACCATCAGCAGGCGCCTCAAACCGTTGGCTCCCTGTTCTGGGTCTACGAGCCAGAAGTGCGCTGGTCAGCAGTCTGAATCAAGCTCTATCAACACAGGTTAATTCGCCTTCCACTTGGGACCTCCAGCCCTCCTTCACTGAAGACCAGCCGATATCCATGATCCGGCTTTCCTAGTACAAGGCATGCGCAGACTTCAGGAGGGACAACGGAGGATGCACGACCGGACCGCGTGGCGTAGGGATGATGAGCCCGAACGGCAGATGTTGCTCAGGAACACGTCAACTGTGCCTGGGCTCAGGCATGTTCACAAGGATCAGGTTGCCCCCTGGGCGGAGGGAGCAGACCATCCATTCGGAGGTTTTGTTTTGGCTTGGGTTCGTCAAAACCTATAGCTCAGGAGTAGGGAAGCAGGCGCTGGCTCATTCCAGCCGGCCTGAGAGATGCTGAAGCGTGACCATCAGTCGAGACACCCTCAACGATGTGAGCCGAGTGTGCAGCTCACGGTTCGTGCGTGCGAGCTTGACCGAGGAGAGCCGCTCTGTCAGATCTGTGTAATAGAAATAGCAATCTGACACGCTAAAAACAGTCGGCGGAAGCTATTACAGTTGAGCTGATGATCTTCAGAACTGCCCTCTTGGCTTTGACTCTCCTCCTGGCTCCAGGGGCCGCGGTGGCCGCTGGGTGTTCCGATCCGGGCAGGGACGGACCCGCGTTCATCGCGAATTCCTATTTCCCTGGGGTGGCCAGCGCCAGCGCCCAGGGAAGGACAGTCACCATCGGCACGCTCCGCTCCGGTGGAGGCACGACCGCCATTGCGCCCGGGGATCAGATCTTCCTGATTCAGATGCAGGATGCCGACATCAACGCGGCGGGCGGTAACCTCACGAACAGCAACGTCACCACGTACGGCGATGGCAGCACCGGACGGGGCTACACCGCGCTGAACAACGCGGGCCGATACGAGTTCGCGGTGGTGACGGCTGTGAACGGCACGACCCTCACGCTGCGTGATCCCCTTCAGTACAGTTACCGGACCGAGCCCGCCGGTACCACGGCGCGGCGAAGCTTCCAGGTGATCCGGGTCCCGCAGCTGTCCAGTGTGACCCTGACCTCATCTGTCGCGCCGCCCGTCTGGAACGGTGAAACGGGCGGCGTCCTGGTGCTGGACGCGGCAGGCACCATCAATCTGAACGGACAGACGATCAGCGCCGACGCGGCCGGGTTCCGGGGCGGCGGGAGCTTTCTGGGTGGTTCGCTGACTGGACAGGGCGTCAGCGATTACGCCAATACCTACGTGACTACAAACTCGCGCGGGGCGATGAAGGGCGAAGGTGTCGCCGGCACACCCACGCTGGTTCGGGGCGCCACGGTGTCGAACGGTTACTCCGGGGTGTCGGCCGGTCTGGCCGCCAGTGACCTGGGGTACCCGAACGCCTTCGTGGTGGCCCGCGGCGCGCCCGGCAATGCTGGTGGGGGCGGCACGCAGCACAACGCGGGCGGCGGCGGGGGCGGTGGCGTCGGCATGGGCGGGAAAGGCGGGTACTCGTATGGCACGTACTCGACATCCAACTCGGGCTCCTGCCGGGTGCTGACCTCTGGCGGCACCACCTACTACTCCTGCGGCGGTGACGGCTCGCGGGACGTGGGCGGCCTGGGCGGCGTGGGGATCACGCCGGACGCCACCCGACTGATTGTCGGTGGTGGGGGCGGCGCAGGGGACAGCAACAACTCGTCCGATAATCCGGGGACCGCCCAGAACAGTGGGGGAACAGGCGGCGGCGCAGTCTTCATTCGAGCGCAGGCGTTAACAGGGACAGGGCTGATCAGCGCGAATGGTCAGGATGCGCAGTCCGCTGGACGCGACGCCGCCGGTGGGGGCGGAGCCGGCGGCGTGATTGCGCTGGCGCTCGGCGCCGGAACCGTGAATGCCTCTCTACAGGTTCGCGGCGGCGCGGGTGCCAACTCTGGCCTGCCGCTGCGGGGCGGTGAGACGCAGGGCACCGGTGGTGGCGGCGGCGGCGGCGCGGTTCTGCTGGCCACCGGGGTAAGTGTCAGCAGCGCCAACGTGACGGGAGGAGGAGCAGGCGTGAACACGCCCAACACGGGGATCAGCAACACCTACGGCTCACAGGCAGGCGACGGCGGCAAGGGACAGCTGGTCTACGACAACGCTCAGGCCCCACTGCCCGGACAGTGCGTGCCCCTGCTCACCGTCGAGAAAAAGACCTCAACGCCGACCCGCTTCGTGAACAGTACGGTCGCCACGTACACCCTGACGGTCCGCAACGCGGCGGGTCGCAGCGCGGCGCAGAATGTCACGGTGCGGGATCCGGCGCTGCCGCCCGCCTTCGCCTACGGCTCGACCAGCGCTGTTGACCTCCTGAACGGCGCGACCCGGACCGTGACAACCAATCCGGCCCCAGGGCAGACCAGCCCGAGCTGGCCCACCTTCGTCCTGCCGGGCGGCAGCAGCGTCACGCTGACCTTCGACGCCACACTCACCAGTCCCGCCCCTGGCACCTACCAGAACGCAGCGGACGCACTCTACCTGGATCCAGCCCGGACGACCACGACCGGAACTCTGACGGCCACCTACGATTCGGCCAGCAGCGCAGCGGAGGACATCACGGTGTACACGCTCCCCCAGGTGAACTTGGAGAAATGGGTGCGGAATGTGACCCGGACCGGCGCCTTCCAGAAGGTCAGCAGCGGCTACCCCGGTGACGTCGTGGAATATTGCATCAATTTCGTGAACGTGGGCGGGTACGCGGCTAATGGATTCACTTTGGTAGACAGCACCCCCGCAAACACCACCATTCAGCTCGGTGCCTACGGGGCCGGTCAGGGCGTCCGTCTGTCACCGACACCGGTGACGGGCACAAGCACCCAGTCCCCTACAGGAACAAACCTGACGTCCGCTGCGGATACCGATGCTGGAACGCTGGACGGCACAGGCCTGCGGTACGTCACGAATCTGGCGGTCGGAGCGAACGGGAGCGTCTGCTTCCAGGCGAAGATCAATTAAGGACCGCTCACGCAGGTGCAGGATGAGCAACCGGGAGAAGGCGCCACCTTCCCCCGGTTGCTTTTGAGACCGTGCACGCAGAGGAGATCGCGTGGTTCACCGCGCAGCGACGGATCATCTCCGGAGCGTGACCCCTGCCAGTAGCCAACCGCCTCTCGCACCTTGCAGACCGCTCAGGGATCTGCCCACTGAGATGCCTGCCGGGCGCGGTTCACGCCCCTGCTCCTTGCCGTCAGGCCACGCTTGTCGCCTCTCCTGTGCAGGCTGCCCGTGCCCATCCCGCTTCTGCGCCCCAAGTGGTCAGGCCGCGTCTTCCGAGGGAGCGAAGTGCAGACCGACCATCTCGACCGGACGTCCACTCAAACCGGAGCAGTCGCGCCGTGTAGGAGGTCGGTGAAGCGGACCGGCAGGCGAAAGCAGTTGTCCGAGCGTCAGCTGTTCTGAGGCGCGGCGTACGTAAGCCCGAAGTGATTGCCTTGGCGGGTCACCGCGCCCCACTCGGTTACGCTTCATTCCTGCAAGGATCGAGAATACGACCTGTCCGGCGTCATCCGGTTCGCCCGACGGCTCTACCGCGTGGCGCTGACCAGCACAGCCTGCATCCATCCCTGGAGGGGTCCCGGACCGAAACGGCGAGTCAGGGCGGCGGTGGCCGCGTCTGTGGCCTCAACCAGGCAGCCGGGACCGCGCGCCTCTATCTCGCCTCGCAGGGGCGTGCCCTGACAGAAGGCCACGGCTGGCCAGCGTGGCGAGTCCGCGTGACTGGATTCGCTTACGGTGACGAATTCAGGTTCTCGCTCGAACCCTCCCCCCGCCAGGTCCCGGGCGATGATGGCCAGGTCGTGGTAACCGTGCGGGACGCGCGCCATGAACTGCGGTGGGTCCTCAGGGAAGACGTCGTTCATGGCCTGCTGGACCTCGTGCGCGAACTCGTTGCGCTCCAGACGGTCCCAGACGGAGAACAGCAGCTGCCCGCCTGGCCGCAGGACCCGGCGCGCCTCGGCGAAGGCCCTGGCCCGGTCGGGGAAGAACATCACGCCGAACTGGCAGACGACGAGGTCGAACGTGGCGTCCGGGAAGGGCAGGTGCTGCGCGTCGGCCTGCGCCCACTCGACTGGCCGCGGTGTTCCCGTGGCGGCGGCCTGATCGAGCATGGGCCGGTGCAGGTCCGTGGCCACGATGGAGACATGGGCGGGCAGGTCCCGCGCGAGCCGCCGGGTGAGGACCCCTGTGCCCGCCGCCACCTCCAGAACCCGGGTGGGTGCCCGGGCCACCACGCGCGCGGCGAGGACAGCGGCGTACGGCTCAAAGATCAGGGGCACCATGTACTGCTCGTAGAGCTGCGGGACGGAACCGTCGAAGCGGCTGTCGTGGCGTGCAGAATCCATGTGGCCATCCTTTCCCGTCGGTGCGGCGCACGGCCGTTCAGGGGGCGGGACCCAGTGGGCGGCGGACCCCCGGGCCAGGGACAGGCGCGGTATCCGCACCCCCAGCGTACTCCCGGGCGTCACCTGCTCCTGCTGCCTTTCAAATGCTTCAACCGAAGAGTGCTGGACGCGCGTCGTCAGGGATCTAAGTGGGCGGTGGGGGCACTGAGGGCCTTCTCCCAGTTGACTGGGGCGCACCGCTGCGCCTCCATCTTTCCGCTGTTCTCGGGCGGTGTGCAGTGGGAGCTGAGGTGTCCCTCAGCCGCTGCGCTGCCCATCCGGTGGGCGCGCCGGGGTCGTCGTCGGCTGGTGCCTCCAGCAGCGGCAGGCTCAACCGGTCCCCGACCCGCGACCGCACCAGCTTGCTCCAGAGGCACTGAAGGCGCCTTCAGTCAGCACGGTCTGGCCGTCACCTGGTTGAGGCCTGCCCTGTCATTCCAGCGCGGCAGGCAGGGTGAAGTGAAAGGCGCTGCCCTGACCGGGCTCCGAGGTCGCCCAGACGCGTCCCCCGTGATGCTCGGCAATCTTGCGGACAATGGCCAGGCCCATGCCGTTGCCCTCGAACTGATCTCGCAGGTGGAGTCTCTGGAACATCTGGAACATCCGCTCGGCGTACTCGGGTTCGAATCCAATGCCGTTGTCCTGCACCGTGACGTGCCATCCCGGCCCGTCCCGCTCGGCGGTCACGTGAATGGCCGGGGGGACGTTCGCCCGCCGGAACTTGATGGCGTTCCCGATCAGGTTCTGGAACAGCTGCGTGAGTTCCGAGCGGTCACCCGTCACGCGCGGCAGCTCGTCCTGCGTCACCACGGCGCCACTCTCCGCTGCCGCTGCATGCAGGCGCGCCAGCGCCTCGTCCAGCGGCGCGCCGAGCGGCAGGGTCACGTGCGGTTCGCGGACCGCGTTCAGGCGGGAGAAGACCAGCAGGTCGTCAATCAGGACCTTCATGCGCTGGGCCCCCTGCGTGACCAGATTCAGGTACGTGCGGCCCCGCTCGTCCAGGTTCTGGCTGTAGCGCCGCTGGACCAGTTCCGAGAAGCTGGTGATGGTCCGCAGGGGCTCCTGAAGGTCATGACTGGCGACGTAGGCGAACTTCTCGAGCTCGGCGTTGCTGCGCTCCAGTTCCTGCGTGCGGTCTTTCAGCGCCTGGGCGCTCTCGGCGCCTTCCAGCGCCAGGCTCAGGCTGCGCGCCACAGTGTCCAGGACGCCCTTGTCGGTAAGTGTCCACTCGCGCGTCTCGAACAGGCCAACGCCCACCATGCCGTGCATGTGCCCGTTCACGCGGATGGGCAGCATGGCCGCCGCCTGGACGTGCGTCACCACCGCCTCGTCCGTGTCCGCCCCCTGGGCGTAGCGGTCCTGGAACACCGACTGCTCGGTGGTCCAGCACTGATCCAGGGTCAGTGCCGCGCCGCGTGGCAGGCCGGCGTCCACCACCAGTTGCAGCTCCGGGTGCCCGAGCGAGCCCACCTGGGAGCGGTTGATCCAGAGGCCCCCCTCGGGCTGCCAGTACAGGGTGTAGCCGTCCGGGAGGAGCGACATGAGGATCTCCTGCGCCCGGCGGACCAGGGTGAGCGGGTCCACATCAAGCGCCAGGTCCCGCGTCAGCAGCGCGAACGCTTCGAGGGCCCTGGACCGGGCCGCCACCGTGTCGCGCTGCACCTCGATCTGCTGGGTGCGCGCGGCGCGCTCCAGCGCCAGACTGAACCCGCGGCCGACGGCGCTGAACAGGGCTCTGTCCCGGTCGGCCCACGCGGTCGTGCCGGTCCGGCCGATCGAGAGGATGCCCTGGACCGCGTCGTCCACCAGGAGGGGGTACGCGCCGACCGCGGTGTAGACCTCCGTGCGGTCAATGCGTTCCCGGGTGGCGTCCCAGGCGTCGGTGAAGGACGCGGTCCGCGCGTCGAGCGTCCGGGTGATCATGGGTGTGCTGGCAGGCAGGCCCGCCCGTAACGCGCTCAGGACGTCACCGGTCAGGTCGTCGGTCCACGCCCGCAGCTTCCAGAGGTCGCCTTCCGGTTCGTAGTACCCGATGGTGTCGTGCGGGAATCGCGTGCGCAGAACCGCGAGGGCCTGCCGGGCCAGGGTGAGGACGTCCGTTTCGGTCCCCACAGCTTCTGTGAAGGCGGTGAAGGCGTCCAGGGACGCGGCCTGAGCTTCGAGTTCCCGGGTGCGTTCCTGCACGCGGCGTTCCAGCTGGGCGTGACTGTGCTGCAACTGCCCGTACAGCTTGGCGTTGTCGAGGGCCACGGCCGTCTGGGCCGCCAGGCCAACGGCCAGCTGCTCGGAGCGGTCACTGAACACGCCCGGCGTGGCGTGGCCGAACGTCAGGCGGCCCAATAGCTCCCCGGAACGGGACCGGACGGGCACGGTGAGGTAACTGCGGACCGGGAGGTCGCCGTCCGGTCTGCTGTGGTCGGGCGCGCTGCGGCTGTCGCGGGCGTCCCCGGTGAGATCGGCCACGTGAATCACGCCTTCAGCCGGGAATGTCGGCCCGAACTCGGCAGTGCGCGGGATGGGGAAGGCGGAGAGGGCCCCGCGCGGTACGCCCGAGTGGGCGGAGAGGATCTCGCGGTCCTGCCGGTCGTTCACGGTGGTGTAGGAGAACGTGCCGAACTGCGCGCCGGTCAGGTTCACGCCCGCGTCGATGACGGCCTGCATGAGCTGACCGAGGTTCAGTTCGGCCGACACGACCTCATGAACGCCACTGAGTGTTCTGAGCGTGTCGGCCTGCTCGCCCAGCAGGGCGGCGCTCCGCTCGCGGGTGAACAGCAGTTGCGTGAGGCGCACGGCCACGGTCAGCACCTGCTCCTCATCGGCACTGAGCGGGCGCACCTCCCGGCCGTACACGCCGATGACTCCCTGCACAGCGCCGTTGGGGCCGAACACCGGTCGCGTGTGCACCGCGCGTAGACCCCGAGGGGCCGCCCAGTCCTGATGCGCGGCCCAGACCTCATCGTCAGGCTGATCGGTGGCGGTGACCGGCGTGCCGAGCAGCGCTGCGGCCTCCCACCCACTCGGTTCAGCCTGGAGGCCCAGAGGCTCCCCCGGTGAGGGGGTGATCAGGTGCAGGTGGCCCGCGTCCACGCGCAGGATCCGGCAGCTGAGGTCACCGGTGTGGTCCTCGATCAACCGGGCGAGCTCCCCGAGGAGGACCGGCGTGGGCGTGTCCGTGACCACACGCTCAAGCAGCTCGGCCTGCCGGGTCAGGAGGCTCTGCTGCCGCTGGCGCTGCGTGATGTCCCGGGACACGGCCAGCAGGCGGCGCACCTGCCCGTCCGGGGCGTGGACCGGACTGACCGTCACCTCCCAGTGCCGCAGCCGACCTTTCATCGTGCGGGCCGGTCCTTCAAAGGAGGCGGTGCGGCCTGCGCGCGCGCCCTGAACCGCCCGCTCCACCACGGCGCGCAGGTCCCCCTCCCAGAAGCTGGGCCAGTAGGCCAGCCGGCAGGTGGTGAAGTCATCCACCTCCATCACGCTCATCCCACCGGCGTTCATGCTGAGCAGCTGCCCCTCGAGGTCGAGCACCTTGATGCAGTCACTGCTGCCATCGACGATCATCTGCAACTGCGTCAGGTCCGCCGTCTCCGCTGCGTCCGGGGCGGGCTGGATGTCCACGCCCGCCACCAGCCACCCCTGCTGCCCCTCCGCGTCCATCAGGGCCAGGCCGCGCATCTGAAACCACCGGTACTGGCCGTCATGCCTGCGCAGTCGCAGTCTCCTCGGCTGGTCCATGTCCCCCTGACGCAACTGGGCGCGGTCCTCCGGATACGTGGCTGCGATCAGCTGCCCCTGACGCAGATCGTCCAGGGACAGGCCGAGGTAGTCCTGAAGGGCCGCGTTGGCCGTCACGAGCTCCCCGCCGAGGGTCACCGTCCACGTGGGATGGGGAGAGGTGGTGGGCACGCTGGCCAGATACGCCAGTGCGTGAGCAGCTGCACTGTGGTGCGGGACGGACACGACGTCATTGTAGAGGCCCCCGCCCCACCAACTGGAATCTGCTGATCAGAACGCGTGCGGGGCCAGCCGCGCCGGACAGATCGGGCTGCCGGGTAAACGGTGCTGTTCCGGGTCAGGCAGGCTCAGCCAGCGCTTCGGCAGGCCGGGCGAACTGTTGACTGGGTCCGAACGTTTCGGTCATGCGCCGCGAGACCGGCACGCCCAGTTCATCCAGAATGCCCTTCAGGGTGGAGACGAACCCGGCCGGACCGCAGAAGTAGACGTCGGCGCCTTCAGGCAGGGCGGGCCTCAGCGTGTCCGTGCTGATCAGGCCGACCTGCTCGGCATGCTGGCGGTCCGGTCCTGCGGACTGCGCGTCGGCGTAGAACACCAGGGTCCGCAGTTGAGGGTGCTGCGCCGCCAGCGCTCCGACCTCGGCGCGGAACGCGTGGACGGAGCGGTTGAGTGCCGCGTGGATGAACATGACCGGTCGTTCCGGGGTTTCGGTCAGGACGGTGTGAAGCATCGAGAGGAGCGGCGTGACGCCCACGCCCCCGCTGATCAGCACGGCGGGCCGCTCACTGGGCCGGAGGGTGAAGTCACCAGCTGGGACGTGCACGAGCAGTTCGTCACCCTCCAGGGTGTGGTCATGCAGGAACGTGGAAACGGCGCCGCCGGGTTCGCGCTTGACGGCGATGCGGTACTGCCGCGTGGTGGGTGCCTGGGTGAGGCTGTACTGGCGGATGTGCCAGTGAGTGTCGCCTGGGACGTTCACCTTAACGCTGACGTACTGCCCGGCGAGGTAAGTAGGGAGGGGCTCGCCGCCGGGCCGTTCGAGGACGAAGGACGTGATGAGGCTGCTTTCTCTGGTCTTGCGCACGATCCGCAGGGGGGTGAAGTCGGTCCAGCCGCCGTCCTGCGCGGCGCCTGCGCGGTACAGGCGGCGTTCGGTGCCGCTCATCAGGGCGGCCAGGTCGTGGTACGCGGCGGCCCAGGCGCCCAAGATGTCTGGCGTGGCGGCCTCGCCGAGCACCTCGGCGATGGCGGCCAGCAGGTGCTCGCCGACCACCGCGTACTGTTCCGGCTGCACTTCCAGCGAGACATGTTTGTGGGCGATGCGGCGGATCATCGGTTCGAGCGTGTCGGGTCGGTCGATGTGCTCGGCGTACGCGAGGACGGACGCGGCGAGACTGCGGGCCTGCTGCCCAGTCTGTTGGTTGGCTGGATTGAAGATGTTCAGGAGTTCAGGGTGTGCGGTGAAGAGCCGGGCGTAGAAGGTGCGCGTGATGGTGTCGCCGTGCGCCTGAAGGGCGGGGACGGTGGCGCGGATGATGGTTTTCTGCGTGGGGGTCAGCATGTGGGGTCCTTTCCGGGTGGTGTCTGGGCGAAGCGCTCAATGGTGGGGCGCATCCGCTGCGCGAGGGCCATGAGGGCCTGCGCTTCGGGGGCGGGGAGGTCGTCGGTCACGGTCGTTTCCCAGAGGTGCAGCCAGCGGTCAAAGTGCGCGCGGTCAAGGCCGAGGCCCTGGTGGGCCGGGCCGGGTTGCCCGCGGTAGGCACTGGGGCCGTGCGTGACGGCGCGCCAGAAGCCTTCGAGGCGCGCGATGTGAACGGGCCAGCCGGCGTGAGGGTAGGGGCCGAGTGTGGCGTGGAAGATGGGGGAGAGCAGGGGGTCGGTCATGACGCGGGCGTAGAAGTGCCAGAGGAGGCGGCGCAGGCGGACCTCGCCAATCTGTGTGAAGAGGGCGTCGTGGTGGGCCTGGGTCATCCTGAACCTCTAAAAGTGGATAAGTTTATCCGCTTTGACGTTCAGGCTAGATCGACTTAAACTGGATGTCAAGCTCCACTTTAGGAGTCCGCCTGCACCAAGGAGCGTGACCGCCCGTGTTCTCCCAGACCGCCGAATACGCCCTGCGCGCCACCGCCGCCCTGGCCGAACGCCAGTCGGCCGTCACCGCAGCAGAACTGGCCCGCCTCACCGACGTGCCCTCCCCCTACCTCTTCAAAGTCATGGGTCAGCTGACCAAAGCCGGCATCGTCACCGCACAACGCGGCAAGTACGGCGGCTATGTCCTGCACGCCCCCGCCAGCGCCATCACCCTGCTGGACGTCATCAACGCGGTCGACCCTATCCCCCGGATCCACCACTGCCCCCTCGGCAAACCCGAACACGAACTCGCCCTGTGCCCCCTGCACCGGCAACTCGACGCGGCCTACGCCCAGATCGAACAGACCCTCCGCGCCCAGACCCTGGCCGACGTCACACCCCCCACCCCCACCGGTCAGGACAGGAAGGCCGTCCGGACCGCGCCACCCCGGCGCTCCTGACAGTGGGGGCGGCCGCTCTCAACCGCTGGCGCCCTCAAGGCCAGGGACAACAGCCACGAACGCCATCACGCTGGTTGCCGGGATCACGCCAGCATGCCGGGTGCCGTTCAGGCTGGCGTGAGCAGGGCGTTCAGGTTCGCCGGGCGCGGAGGCTGCACGTCAACGCGGCTGCGCCGTCGGCGTCCGGCGTTCACCCGGCCGTGCGAACGGACCATCGGCTCAGGGCCTGGTCGGTCGGGCCGAGACCGGTCCAGGTCCATTAGTGACCCTTTCAGGTCAGCCCACGTTGATCGGCGGGGCGCTCTGAGTCCTGTACGCCCGCTCTGATCGCCGCGCACCGTCCCGCGCGCCTGCACGTCACCGTCGCATCCTCAATTGAAGGGCAGGATCGCCGCGTCCGTCACGAACACGTTCCCCACGACCCCCGGGCCGGGCTCATTGGTGTTGCCCCCGCGAACCGTCCCATCAATGACGCACTCCTCGGCCTTGAGGTCATTCAGGCCACACGTGACGGTGTGTGACCGTCCATCCAGACTCGTCATGGTGCCGGCCTGAATGCGGGGCGCGAGGAAGATGTTCGCGCGCGCAAACCGGTCTGCGGCGGCCGAGCCGACAAAGCCGTCCAGCGTCAGCCCCTGCCGGCGCAACTCCCGCTCAATCGCAGCTGTCCGGTCGTCATCCCCGAGATTGACCATCAGGACCGTCACTTGACCGGGCGTGCGCTCCAGCGTGGGCAGCAGGGCCTTGCAGTACAGATCCGTGCGGCTCCGGGCGCAGGCCGCAATGTACCGGCGGGCATCCTCCCTCCCGACAAAATCCGCGCCCCGAAGGTCAATCACGCTACATGAACTGACCGTCAGGGCCAGCAGGACGGACAGGAGTGCGCGCATGCGCTCAGTGTAAGGGCGCGTCCCCGTCAACGGTCCAGGGAGTCAAACGTGGCCGTGACGGGCGCGTGGTCGGATGGGCGCTCGTGATGGCGGGGCCCCAGGTCCACGGCGCAGCTCCGGCACTCGGCCGCCAGCGCCGCCGAGACCAGAATGTGGTCGATCCGCAGGCCCCAGTTGCGGGCCAGGGCCAGCCGCCCATAATTCCACCAGCTGAACACCCGCTCCGGCTGTTCATGCAGGCGAAACGCGTCCTGCAGTCCGACGTCCAGCAGCGCCCGGAAGGCCGCGCGTTCCGGTTCACTGACCAGCACCTGCCCCGCCCAGCGCTTCGGGCTGTGCACGTCGCGGTCCTCGGGCGCCACATTGAAGTCCCCCATAACCGCCACGCGGTCATGGGCGGCCACCTCCGTCTTCAGCCAGTCACGGACAGCCGCCAGCCACTCCAGTTTGTAGGTGTACTTCGGTGAATCCAGCGCCTGTCCGTTGGGCACGTACAGGCAGATCACCCGCACCGGCCCGACCGTGGCGGCCAGCACGCGGCGCTGGTTGTCCGCGAGACCCGGCACCTCCACCAGCACGTCCCCGGGGGGCTGCCGCGTCAGCAATGCCACCCCGTTGTACGCCTTCTGCCCGGAGAACGCGGCGTGATACCCCAGCGCAGCCAGGTCAGCGGCTGGAAAGCGGTGATCCTCCAGTTTCGTCTCCTGCAGCGCCAGCACATCCGGCGCCTGTTCCTCCAGCCAGGTCAGCACCTGCGGCAGCCGCACGTTGAGCGAATTGACATTCCAGGTGGCGAGCTTCACGGGCACCCACCGCACGGGCACAACCAGAACCACATGCTCCTATCATCGCACGCCCCTGAGCGCCCGCCAGGACCAGTGCGGCAGCTCAGCCCAGGACCTGCTGATGCCGTCGCGTGGTCCCGCGTGAACCCGGCCCTGTGCCAGCGCGCACCCCACTGAGCGCATGACCCAGGTTCTAGGTGCTGCGCCTGAGCCACCCGGCATTCTGGCTTGCCGAACACTGCGGCCGGCGACATCATTGAGGCAGCACAGGCCTGCTCCAGCCGACTCTGAACCCTGCGTGCCCCCACCTTAAGGAGATTCCGATGCGTCCCGTCTTCCCCTCCGCCCTGCTGCTCGGTCTGACCCTCCTGCTCGCCGCCTGCGCCCAGCCCACCTCCGCTCCACCTGCCGCAAGCCCGCCCCCCACCCCGGTGGACACCGCGCCCACCGGCCGGGTCCTGACCGTCGGGACCGGCCGGACGTACGCGACAGTCCGCGCGGCAGTCGCCGCCTCCCGCGACGGAGACGTCATCCGCGTGGACCCCGGCACCTACACCAACGACTTTGCCGAGGTGAATACCCGCATCACCATCGAAAGTACCAGCGGCCTGGCGCGGCTGGTGGCGACCGTGCCTCCACCGAACGGCAAGGCGATCATCACCACGAACACGGACGTCACCCTGCGCGGCCTCGAACTGACCGGCGCGAAGGTCGCCGACCGCAACGGCGCCGGCGTGCGCTACCAGGGCGGGAACCTCGTCATGGAGGACTGCTACCTGCACGACAACGAGAACGGCCTGCTGGCCGCCAGCGCGCCGCTGGGCAGCGTCCGGATCACCCGCACGGAGTTCGCGCACAACGGCCTGGGCGACCCCGGGCAGACGCACAACCTCTACGTGAACGAGGTCGGGCAGCTGACCTTCGACCGCAGCTACTCGCACAGCGCCGTGGCGGGGCACGAACTCAAAAGCAGGGCGCGCACCACGGTCATCACGAACAGCCGCCTGTTCGACCTTGACAGCACGGCGAGTTACAGCATTGACGTGCCCAACGGCGGCAACCTGACCGTGACGGGCAGCGTGATCGAGCAGGGAGCGGACAGTCAGAATTCCGCCGTCATCGCCTACGGTGAGGAAGGCCTGCTGCGCGAGGGCCGGACGGTCAACATCTCCGGCAACACGGTGATCAACCGCCGGTCAACCGTCCTGGGCCTCCTGAATCCTGCCAGGGTGCCCATGACGGTGACGAACAACACCCTGTATGGCCTGACCACTGCGCAGTTCCTGAACGGCACCACCGGCACCACAACCGGCAACGGGGTGACCACCAGCGCGCCCGTGCTCGACACGTCCCACCCCTACACGCGGTGAACCAGCGGGGCCGCCCAATCTGGGCTGCGGGGGGTCCTCAACAGGCTGGGCCCCAGCCGGAGGTGGTGGTCAACTGCCTGGACGGCGGCCCCTCTGAGGAACTCAGGTCCGGTCAGCGTGCGCTCTCTTCAGGGCCGCGCACGCCACAGCGGCCCGCACCTTCAGAGGCGGGCCACGCCTGAAGGGGGCGATCAGACCGCCCGGTGGGCGTCGGCCCGGAGTTGTAGTCTGGTTTCCACGAAGGGGACATCATGACGACGATCAGTGCACGCGACTTCAATCAGCAGGTCAGTAAAGCCCGGCAGGCGGCCCTGGAGGAACCGGTCTTCATCACCGAACGCGGTCAGCCCCGCCACGTCCTCCTCAGCATCGAGGCGTACGAGGCCCTCCTCGGGGGCCAGATGTCGATTGTGGACCTCCTGCACCTTGACGAGGCCCTGAGTGTCGACTTTCCCGCAGCGCAGGGGCTGGCCCAGCCTGCGGAGTTCGACTGAATGTACTTGCTCGATACCAACGTCGTCTCTGAACTGCGCAAGGTCAAGTCCGGAAGGGCTGATCTGAACGTCGCGCACTGGGCGCGCCGGGTCCTCACGACTGAACTCTACCTCTCCGTCATCACCGTTCAGGAACTCGAACTCGGCATTCTGCTGACTGAACGCCGGGACGCGCAGCAGGGCCGTGCGCTGCACACCTGGCTGGACCGTCAGGTGCTCCCGGCGTTCGCGGGTCGCCTGCTCCCGGTGACTGTTCCGATTGCGCGGCAGTCCGCAGCGCTGAACAGTCCTGACCCGAGGCCAGAACGGGACAGGCTGATCGCCGCGACCGCGCTGGTGCACGGCCTGACGATGGTGACCCGGAGCGTCCGCGACTTCCAGGGCACCGGTCTCTCCGTGCTTGATCCCGGGCAGCCTCCCGCAGACGACTGAACCAGTCCCCAGCCTTGAAGCGCGCGGGAGAGACGGGCCCCCGGAGTGCCACATTCGTCCGGACGGCCGCCGCGGGAGACGGTGACCGTTCCGTTTGCGCCCCCCTGAACGCTGAAGGCTTCATGCTGGCTGGACGCCTCTGGTTCAGGCTGAGTGGACGCCGGGCAGCCCCAGTGCTGTGCCGGGCAGCAGGAGGAACCCGCCGACCGGCGCTGCTCAGCCCGGGGCCCGCTGCGCTCCGACTCCGTTGAGGACGTTCCTGCGCCCGTGCGCCACGAGTCTCAGTCTGAACTCGGTTCAGGTGAAGCGGCCACCAACCAGGAACGGTTGCCCGTCAAGGCTCAGGGTGCCGCCCTGGCGCAGGTCGCGGATCATGTCCCAGTGCACGGCGCTGCGGTTCGTCCCGCCGTTCTCGGCGTACGCCTGCCCCACGGCCAGGTGGACGGTGCCGCCGATCTTCTCGTCGAAGAGGATGTTCATGCTGGGCTGCTGGATGCCGAAGTTCGTGCCGATCCCGAGTTCGCCCAGGAAGCGGGCGCCGTCGTCGGTGGCCAGGGCAGCACGCAGGACGTCCTCGCCTTCCTCGGCGCGGGCCTCGACGACCTCACCGTCCCGGAAGACGAGGTCGATGCCGCGTACGACGCGCCCGCCGTACAGGGTGGGCAGATCAAAGTGCACCGTGCCGTTCGCGCTGCGTTCGAGCGGCGCGGTGAACACCTCCCCGGAGGGCATGTTGCGTTTGGCGTCGCTGTTGCTCCAGCTGCGGCCCCGCACGCTGAGGTGCAGGTCGGTGCCGGCCGCCTCGATGTGAACGTCGTCCGCCGCCGCGAGGCGCTCGATCAGACCGGCCTGGAAGTCACGGACCTCACCCCATTTCTGCACGGGGTCCGGGGCGTCCAGGAACATCGCGCGGGCCACGAACGCCTCGTAGTCCTCCAGGGTCATGCCGGCGGCCTCGGCACCGAACGGGGTGGGGTACAGCGTGAGGTTCCAGCGGGGGTGCAGGGTGCTCATGGCGAGCGGAGCCTGCGCGGCGCGCCAGCGGGCAGCGCGGGCGGCGTCGAGGCCCGGGACGGGCGCGATGGGCGTGAGGATGCGGATGGACGCGTCGAGCGCGCGGGCGTCCTCGATCTCAACCGGGTGCAGTGAGCTGAGCACCTCGTCGGACGCGAGGCGCTGCACATCCTCCACCTGCGTGGGGTAGCTGAGTTTCAGCACGGGGCGCGCGCCGCGCTCGAGCAGCGTGCGGTGCAGCGCCTCGATCAGCGGCAGGGCCAGGGTGCTGCCGGCCACGAGGACGCGGTCGCCGGGGCGCACGCTCACGCAGTAGTCCGCGAGCAGGGTCGCGTGCCGTTCGGGGTCGTAAGTCATGGGTGGCTCCTGGGGGGCGCTCATCACAGCGCGGTGACGGCGCCGCCGTCGACGAGCAGGGTGCTGCCGTTCACGTACTGCGCGGCGGGGGAACACAGGAACGCCGCGACCCGGCCGAACTCGTCGGGCGTGCCCAGGCGGCCCATCGGGACCTCACGTTCAGAGGCCTCGCGCACGGCCTGCCAGTCCGTGCCGCGCCGGGCAGCGGCGGCCTCGTCGAGCTGCTGAATACGCTCGGTGAGGACCCGGCCTGGGGCCAGGCCGTTCACCTGGATGTTGTCCGGGCCGAACTCGACACTCAGGGATTTGCACAGGCCGTGCACGGCGGGGCGCAGGGCGTTCGAGAGCGTGAGGTTGTCCAGCGGGCGTTTGACGCTGCTGCTGAGCAGCGCCAGGATGCGCCCGCCGCCCCCGGCGCGCAGGTGCGGCAGCGCCGAGTGGACGCTGCGAACCACGCTCATCAGCGTCAGCTGGTACGCCGCTGCCCACTGCGCCTCCCCGAGGGCCGTGAAGTTGCCCGGTGGGGGCCCCCCGGCGTTGCATACGAGGATGCGGAGGCCGCCGAGGTCACGGGCGGCCGCGTCGATGAAGCCGCGCAGGCTCTCGGCGTCGGCCACGTCGGCGGCGTACCCCAGCGTGGGGACGCCGGTGTCCGCCTCGATGCGCTGCGCGGCGGCCTGGGCGCGCTCAAGCGTGCGGGCGCACAGGGCCACGCGGGCGCCCTCGCGGGCCAGGGCGTGCGCGGTGGCGTAGCCGAGGCCCGCGCTGGCGGCGAGCACCACGGCCGGCTGATCCTTCAGTCCGAGGTCCATCTCAGACGTGTCCGTACTTGGCGAGCACGTCGGGAAGGGTGGCGCCGGCCTCGAGGTCCGCGCGGATCAGGCGCTCCTTCTCGGTCAGGGCCTCGGCACGCGTGAGGACCTCCTCGGCCACCTCCTGCGGAATCAGGATCGCGCCGTCCACGTCCGCGAGGATGAAGTCGTCCGGCCGGACGCGTACGCGCGCGGACGTGGCGCCCGGAAGGTACACCTCGACCTGCCAGGCGTTGACCTCCCAGCGGCCGATGGACTGCACCGGCGTGCGGTAGCGGGTGTACACGGGGAAGTTCATGCGGTCGAGCCACTCGATGTCGCGGATGCCGCCGTCCACCAGGGCGCCCACGCAGCCGCGGTACTGCATGCCGCGCGCGATGAGCTCCCCGAAGAAGCACACGCCCTCGGCCCCGCCGCCACTCCAGACGCTCAGGTGCCCGGGCGTCAGGCCGCTCACCGCTTCCATCTTCTTCGGGTCACCCGTGCCGGGGTAGGGGGTCATCTGGCCGCGGATGGTGTACGCCCAGCCGCCCATCTTCTCCAGGCGGGACTTGATGGGCCACAGGTTGCTGGACAGCCCGCAGTCGGGCAGGCCCAGTTCGTCGAGGACGTCCGCGACGTTGGCGGTGTCGACAGTCATGAAACGCTCGCGCAGGGCGAGTTTGCGGTCGGCGGTGAGGGTCATCGGTGCAGGGCTCCTTGTCGGTGCTGGGCGCGCAGCTCGTCGGCCACGACCGTGGCGGGCGCGTGGCCGTGGGCGAGCAGGGCGTCATGAAAGGTGCGGGCGGGCAGGGCGAGTTCGGCGCGCAGCGCCTTGATGGTCTCGGTGCCCAGCCAGTACATCAGGCGGCTGGCGGGGAACAGGGCGTTGCGGGTGGTCTCGGCCCAGATGCGCGCGGGCGCGAAGTGCGCCTCGTCGCGGTAGAACGCGCGGGCCTGCTCGGGGGTCCACTCGCCGAGGTGCAGCTTGAGGTCCACGATGCACGAGGCGGCGTTGCGCCGCTCGAACTGCGTGAGCAGCAGCTCCTCGGCCGGGGTGTAGAACCCGGGAATCTCGGCGAGCAGGTCCTCGGCGTAGCAGGCCCAGCCCTCGACCATGGTGCCCGCCCCGAGCAGCGCGATGCCGGAGGCGCAGTCGGTGCCGGCCACGCGCGCCAGGACCGAGTCCGCCTGCCGGGCGCGGGCGTTGTGCGTGTGGTGGCCGATGCTGCCGTGGTGTACAGCGTGCACGAGCTTCACGAACGCGCAGTGGTGCGCGCGCCGGTCCGTGGGGTCTGGGCCGGGCGGCGTGACCCAGTAGCGGCTGCCGCTGCCGGGCCGCAGCGGCGCGGGCGACCGGTAGAACAGGAAGTACAGGTCCCCGGTGCCCTCGGCCCACTCGGGCAGGAACGCGAAGTCCAGGCCGTAGTCGTCCGCGGGCGTCAGGAGGGGCCGCGCGGCGTCCAGGGCGCGCCCATGCAACTCGCGGTAGGTGCCGAGCAGGTCGCCCTCTGGGACGCGCGCCTCGAGCCGGGCGAGGTGCTCAGTCCAGTGCAGGTCCCCGGGCAGCCGCCGGGCCTGGGCTTCAAGCCGTTCGGTGAGGCGCGCGAACGCGTCGGTGGCGCGCTCCAGGGCCTCGCGCGGTCCGAACGGCAGGGCGTGCGTGACGCGCATCAGCAGGTCAAGGTGCGCCTCGCCGCAGGCCACGGGCGCGTCCGGGCCGCTGAGGTCCTCGGCATACGCCAGAAGCGCGCGGGCGGCGCGACTCGCCGGGAGGCGCAGCGTGTCGTTCCAGAGGGGATGCTTCGGCAGGCCCGAACTCAGCAGGTGCGCGGCGGCCCGAGCCTCACGCTTGGCGCGCTCGGCCACGTCGTCCGGGCGGGCGCGGCCCTGCAGGTGCGCGCGGGCCTGCGCCAGGAACGCCGGGATGGCCTCCAGCCGCACGCGCAGCGCGTCGCGGGTGACGTCCGGGTCGTCCAGATGGCCGGGCAGCAGCAGGGAGATCACGCCGAACGCGGCCTCGCCGGTGTACCACGCGGGACTGTGCTGGCGCGGCGCGCGTTCCAGTTCGGCCAGCGCGGTCGTGAGCTGCGCCGACACCAGCTGCGCGTCGAGGCGCTCGGCGGCCGTCTGCGGCGCGCGCATGTGCGCCAGGTCGGCCTGGAGGGCCTCCAGCGTGGCGCGTTCGGCGCCGACCGCGTCCGGCCCGGCGGGCGGCAGCTGGTGGTCGTGACCGGGCAGGCCCATGAAGGTGGCGTCCACCGGGCGCAGCTGGGCGTGCGCGCGCAGGTACGCCCGGGCCTGGTCGTGCGGGTCGGTCACGTCCGCGTCTCCTCGGGGGCTGGCGTCTCCTGCGGGTAGAGGGGCAGGGACACCCAGCGGCGTTCAACGTGCGACTGCACGATGGCGTTCACGGCCTCCTGGCTCTTGGCGCCGTCGTAGAAGGTGCACTCGGCGGGCGTGCCGTCGAGAATCTCGTCCACGAAGTGCCGCACGAGGTTGCGGTAGTACAGTTCCGGCCAGGGCGTGTGCAGGGTCGTGCCGGGCGGCAGGGCACTTTCCGGGAGTTTCACCTCCTGGAATTCCACGGCGTCCGGCGTGGCGAAGCGCAGCGTCTCGGCCACGCCGTTTTCCTCCACGAGCCGCGCGACGGCCGCGCCGCGGCTGCCGTACACCCGCAGTTCCACGCCAGGGTAGTTCCCCACCGCGATGTAGGAGGTCTGCAGCATGCCCTGCGCGCCGCTCTCGAACTCGACCAGCGCGACCGTGCCGTCCTCCACCTGGATGCGCTGCATCCCCTCGTAGCCGCGCACGACGCGCTCGGGGATGAAGTTGCGCATGCTGCCGATCACCTGCGCGTAGTCCCCGGCGCACCAGCGCACGAGGTCGATCAGGTGCGAGCCGTACCCCACGATCGAGGACGGGATCAGCGTGCCGAAGTCCGCGCCCTGCGGCACCTGCCGCAGCGGGAAGTGCGGGTCGAGGAACTGCGAGTTCTGCTCCAGGCCGTGCACGTGGAAGATCTCGCCGAGCGTGCCGTCCTTGATCCACGCCTGGATCTGCCGGATCGCCGGGGAGTAGCGGAACGTGAAGCCCAGCTTGGTGCGCACCCCGGCCCGCTCGGCCTCGCGGGCGGCCATAAACGCGTCGGCCGCGTCGTGCGCCAGCGGTTTTTCGGAGAGCACGTGCTTGCCGGCGCGGATGGCGTCCAGGCTCAGCGGGAGGTGCGTGTCGGTGGGCGTGCAGACGTCCACCATCTGCACGTCCGGGTCGCGCAGCATCTCACGGTGGTCGGTGTAGACCCGCTCGATGCCGAACTTCTCCGCCATGGCCCGGGCGCGCTCCTCGACCGTGTCGCAGATCGCCACGAGCCGCGCGCGGTCGTAGGCGTGGTAGCCGGGCAGGTGCGCGGATTCCGCCCAGGCGTGCGCGCCGATCACGCCGACGCCCAGTCGCTGGCCGCTCATGGCAGCGCCTTGCCGAGGCTCTGGACGTACCCTTCGAGTTCCTCGAAGTTCTGGAAGCCCAGCGGGCGCCGGCCGTCCTCGATCTCGTAGATCATCTCGCAGAGCTTCGCGTTCAGGCGCGAGTCCGCCCCGGCCTGCTCGGCGTAGGCGATCAGCTTGCCATTCGAGGAGCGCACCTCGGACGGGCGGTTGCGGTACACGATGTCCCACCAGATGCCCGACCCCTTCTTCTTGAATTGGTGCGTGGCGGGCTTCTGGTCCTTTTTCAGCAGCCAGATGGCGTGCTGGATGTTGTCGAGCAGCTTGCGCGTCTCGTCGGGCGTGCCGGGCTTGTAGTTGGCGGGGTCGAAGAAGTCGAAGGCCTCGACCGTGATGCCGTTCGCCTCGGCGATCTCCAGCGCTTCTCGGACCACGGCGCCCGCCACCCGCGCGTAGCGTTCCACGCCGAGCGTCTCGGTGACCGGCGCGTCGGCCAGGGCGCTGAACACCACCTGGGCGCTGTAGACCTCCTTGGCCCAGATCTGCCCCCAGATGTTGTCGCTGAGCTGCACCTCGGTCAGGGCGCCCAGCGCCGCGGCCAGTGCCGCCAGGCGGGGCGTGCGCTCCCCGGTCATCTCCCCCAGCTGGATGGGGCCCTCGTGCACGAACTCGATGTAGCCGGGGTCCACGAGCGCGCCGCCGTAGTTGGGAATGGAGCCCATGACGCGCTCGGCGCCGCCCAGCCCGGCGGCCTGCAGGCGCGCGATCAGGTCGGGTTCGTTGAAGCCGTTCTGGAAGGACACCACGAACGTGTCCGGCCCGAAGTGCGGCAGGACGCTCTCGAGGGCCTCGACGGCATGCTGGGATTTCGTGGCGATCAGCACCGCCTCCAGCGGGCCCTGCAACTCGTGCGGGTGCAGCGCCTTGACGGTGAAGTGCTGCTCGCCGCGCACGCCGTCCACGCGGATCCCGCCGCGTTTCATGGCCTCGATGTGTTCGGGCCAGCGGTCGACCAGGGTCACGTCGTGACCGGCCTGCGTCATCCAGGCGCCGGCGAGTCCGCCGATGGCGCCCGCGCCAATAATCGTGATCTTCATGAGGTCTCCTGGATGGGGGAAGGGGTGGGGTCAGGGGCGGGGGTCGAGCGCGTCGCGCAGCCCGTCCCCGAGGAAGTTCACGGCCAGGACGGTGATCAGGATCATCAGTCCGGGGAAGACCGCCAGCCACGGGGCGCTCTGCAGCCACTGGCTGGCGTAGTTCAGGAGGTTGCCCCAGGTGGGCGTGGGGGGCTGGACGCCCAGGCCCAGGAAGGACAGGGCGGACTCGAGCATGATTCCGCTGCCCACCGCGAGGGTGGTGGCGACGATGATCGGCCCGAGGGCGTTGGGGAGCATGTGGCGGAACATGATGCGGTTGTTCGTGCCGCCCAGCGCGCGCGAGGCTTCCACGAACTCGCGTTCGCGCAGGCTCAGGAACTGCCCGCGCACCAGCCGGGCGGTGCCCATCCAGCCCAGCACGCCGATGATCCCGACGAGCAGGGGCACGGTGGGGCGCAGCATGCCCGAGAGGAGGATCACCAGCGGGAGCAGCGGAATACACAGCACCATGTCGGTCAGGCGCATCAGCAGGCTGTCGATCACGCCGCGGTAGTACCCGGCGAGCGCGCCGATCAGCGTGCCGAGCAGCGTGGCGAGCAGCGCACTCGCCAGGCCCACGGCCAGTGAGACCCGAGCGCCGTACAGGACGCGCGTGAAGGCGTCACGGCCGAGCTGGTCGGTGCCCATCAGGTGCGCGGGGCTGGGCGGCTGGGGCTCGCCCATGATGGCGAGGTCCTGCTCGTCGAAGCTGTACGGCGCGATCTGCGGGGCGAACAGGGCCAGCAGGCCGAGCAGGCACAGCACCACGAGGCCCGTGACCGCCAGGCGGTGACGCAGGAAGCGGCGCAGGAACAGCCGCCAGGGGGTGTCGGCTGCGGGGGCGCGGGCGGGCAGGGCGGGATTACTCATAGCGGATCCGGGGGTCGACGGCGGCGTAGGCCAGGTCGGCGAGGAGGTTGCTGATCACCAGGGCGAACGAGCCGGCCATCATCAGGGCCATCAGGACCGGGTAGTCGCGGCCGTTCATGCTCTCGATGAAGAGCCGCCCGATGCCGGGCCACGCGAAGATGGTCTCGGTGATCACGGCGCCGGACAGGATGGTCGCGAAGTCCAGCGCCACGACCGTGATGATCGGGATGAGGGCGTTGCGCAGCGCGTGCCGGTACACGACCTTGCCGGCGGTCAGGCCCTTGGCGCGCGCGGTGCGGACGTAGTCCTGCCCGAGGACCTCGACCATGCTGGAGCGCATGTAGCGGCTCCAGCCGGCCACGGACGCGAAGGCCAGGATGAACGCGGGCAGGATCAGGTGGTGCAGCAGGTCCAGCACGGAGTCGCTGCCGATGGTCTGGATCCCGGCCGAGGGCAGCACGCGCCACTGCACCGCGAAGAGCAGTTGCAGCATCAGCGCCAGCCAGAAGACCGGCATGCTGACCCCCAGGAAGGACAGGAAGGTGATGAGGTAGTCCACGCCGCTGTAGCGGCGCACGGCGCTGACGATGCCCAGCGGCAGGGCGATGAGCAGGGAGAGCACGAAGCTGGTGCCGCCCAGGATCAGGGTCGGGCCGAGCCGCTCGAGGATCTCCTGCGAGACGGGCCGGGCGGTGCGGATGGAGTAGCCCCACTCGCCGGTGAAGAACGCCGTGACCCACGACACGTACTGCACCGGCAGGGGCTGGTCGAGTCCGAAGGCGACGCGCATCTGCGCGAGCGCCTCGGGACTGACCGAGGGGTTGTCGGCGTACACGTCGAGCGGTCCGCCGGGCGCGAGGTGCAGCACGCCGAACAGCAGCAGCGACACGCCGAGCAGCAGGGGCAGCGTTCCGAGCAGTCGTTTCAGGAGGTGGGCGGCGTTCATTCAGACCTCGCAGCGTGTGGGGCGGCGCCCGTTACTTCAGGTACCAGCCGCTGGTGTTCACGAAATTGGTCATGTTCGTCGGGTTGGGCACGAAGCCCCCGAGTTTTTCCGTGACGGCGATCATGGACGGGTTGGTGGTGATCGGAATGCTGGGCAGGTCCGCCATGAGTGCGCTCTGGAATTCCCGCAGGGCGGCCGTGCGCTGCGCGGGGTCCAGGGTGCTCTCGGCGCGGGTCAGCAGCGTGTCGATGCGGGGGTTCGAGTACCCCTGGCCGTTGTTGACGCCCTTGCTGCCGAAGAACACGCTGTAGGTCGGGTCGGCGGAGGTAATCCAGCCGCCGTAGAACAGGTCGTAGTTGCCCTTGTAGCGCGCGTCGCGGAAGGCCACGCCGGACTTGTTGTCGGGCTGCAGTTCGATGCCCGCCTGTTTGAGGGAGGCGATGATGACCTGCTGGGCGTCCTCGTCGGTGGAGCGGCCGGCCTGCGCCATGATCTTGAAGCTCATGCGTTTGCCGTCCTTGACGCGGATGCCGTCCGGGCCGGGTTTCCAGCCGGCCGCGTCAAGCAGCTGCTTGGCGCGCGTGAGGTTGTAGTCGTACCGGGGCACGGCGGCGTTGGCGTACGAGAACACCGGCACGACCACGCTGTTGATGGGATTGGGATAGCCGCCCAGCGCCTTGCTGACGGCGGACTTGTTGATGGCGTACGCGAAGGCCTTGCGGACGTTCGGGTCCTTGAACGCGTCGACGGTCTTGAGGTTGAAGTCCAAGTGCTGCCAGCTCAGGACGTTGTTCTTCACGATGCGCAGGCCGGGCACGCCGTCGATCTGTTTAACCTGCGAGTACGGGATGCTGTAGGCGAGCTGCACCTCGCCGGTGCGCAGCTGCGTGACGAGGGTGTTGCTGTCGGGGATGATCTTGAAGATCATGCCGTCGAGGTAGGGCAGCTGCACGCCCTTGCTGTCCTTGCGCCAGTAGTAGGGGTTGCGTTCGAGGATCACGTACTGCCCGCGGCGGAACTCCTTGACGCGGAACGGGCCGGTGCCCAGGGGTTTTTCGTTGTAGCTGTCGGTGTTCAGGTCCTTGCCCTCCAGCGTGTGCTTGGGCAGGATGCCGAAGGTGAACAGCGTGCTCATGAAGTCCGGCGCGACGCGCTTGTAGTTCACGACCACGGTGGTGGCGTTGGGCGTCTCGATGGAGGCGATGTCCTCGGTGCCGTCCTTGCTTTCGGCGATGAATTTGGGGTTCTTGACGGCCTCCCAGGTGAATTTCACGTCGGCGGAGGTCAGGGGCTGCCCGTCGGACCATTTCACGCCGGGGCGCAGGCGGTAGGTGACGGTCATGGTCTTGCCGTCCGCGGCGACCTTGATGCCGCCGTTACGCACGCTCGGGACCTGCGTGGCGAGCACCGGGACGTAGTTGGCCTTGGCGTCCGGGGCGACGAGGCCCTCGACGACGGCGGCCTGCACGTCGCCCAGGAAGCCCGTGGAGTAGACGTTCAGGGTATCGATGTCGTAGCCGAGGCCGACGGTGAGGGTGCCCCCACGCTGCTGCGCGGTCGCCATTCCGCCTAGCAGAATGAATGCAGCGCCAGCGAAGCGTAGGGCGTTTCGGGATGCGGAATGAGGTAAGCGGGGATTCCGGGCCATGATGCAACCTCCGTGAGTGGGGTGGTGATTCATCTTCTCTGGGCCGAACTGAGCTGTCTGAGCGATTCCGATTGTAAGAAGCTGCGAAAGGCAAAGTCAACCTCTGCCGACTAAGCCATTTCGCCAAGTGGAATGAACTCGGTTCAAAGCTATTCCACGATACGGAATCTGGAGTACGCTGCGGGTGGAGGTTTCAATGCCCACACAAGACATGACCCTGCAGGACAAGGAACTCGGCCAGCGCCTCACCGCCCTCACCATCGGCATGGACCAGCTCGAGCGCCGCCTCTCGCGCGGACACGGCGTCCTCGACAGCGAAGGCCTGGTGCCCATCTACCTCGGCCAGGACCTCGTCCCCGCCCCCACCTACGACGACTGGGAAGAAGTGCACAGCGAACTCGCCGCCCTCGACCAGGCCACAGCGCACGCCGCGCCCGGCCCGCGCCGCGCCTTCCTGGAAGACATGCTGCGCTCCCTGCGCACCGCCGCCCGCCTCTTCGAAGGCGAGGAACTCAGCTTCAGGGAAAAACTCGAGCAGCTCGTCGGCGTGCCCGCCGAACCCGTCAGCGAGGACGTCATCCACGACCTCCAGGCCCGCATCGACAGCCTGCTTCAGGACGCCGGCTACCGCAGCGGCACCCTGGCCGAACGCGTCCACCGCTGGGAAGCCGACGGCGCCATCGCCTCAGCCGACCTCGGCCCCACCTTCCGCGCCCTGATGGACGAGGCGCAGCGCCGCACCGACGCCCTGATCTACCCCACCGGCGACTACACCATGGCCCTGAACGAGGTGCGCGGCGTGCCCTTCACCGCCCGCTGCAACTTCAACGCCGGCCAGATGGACCTCAACGTCGACCTGAACTTCACCCGCTCCGCCCTCAAGCACCTCGTCTGCCACGAGGTCTTCCCCGGGCACTCCACGCAGCTGCTGTACACCCGCGCCGCCGCCGAACGCGGCGAGAGCACCCCCGACGTGCTGCTCTGCACCGCCAACGCCGTCACCGGCTGCGTGCAGGAAGGCATCGGCGACCAGGGCGTGCACCTTATCGACTGGATCGAGGACACCCACGACGCCATCCACATGACCCTGCGCCGCCTGCGCTCCGCGAGCGCCACGAGCGCCGCGTGGTACCAGATGGGCGCCGGCTGGAGTGAAGACCGCGTCCGCGCCTTCCTGCGCGACACCAGCTACGGGCAGCCCGTGTGGATCGACGGGCGCATCCGCTTTGCCAGCTACAGCTTCCGCGGGCCGTTCATCGCCTCGTACTGGCACGGCGACGAGGCCGTGCGCACGGTCCGCGAGCGCATCCGCCCCGACCAGCGCGCCGCCTTCATCGACACCCTCTACGGTCAGATGCACTCGCCCCGGAGCCTCATGATGTTCCAAGCTTGAGGTAGCAACCACATGAGTGAAAACGTCCAGAGCATCGAGCGGGCCCTGACCCTGATCAACACCATCGTGGACGCCCAGCGCCCACTGAGCATCGCGGAACTCTCCCAGGCCGCCGGTCTCGCGCCCAGCACCATCCACCGCATCATCCAGACCCTGGCCGCCAACGGCTACATTCACCAGGACCTCAGCAGCAAACGCTACGACATCGGCCCGGAGATCGTCGAGATCAGCCGCTCGCTGTACCTCAGATACGACCTCGTGCGGCGCGTGCGGCCCTACCTCCAGGACCTCGTGGACCTCACCGGCGAAACCGCGCACCTGGCCGAACTGTACGGCACGAGCGCCATGTACCTCAGTCAGCTCGAGCCGCTCAGCATGGTCCGCATGTTCACCACGCCCGGCTCCATCGCGCCGCTGTACTGCAGCGACGTGGGCAAACTGTTCCTGGCTGACCTGCCCCCCGCCCGGGTGGCGGACATCATCCAGAAGACCGGCCTGCGCCCCCGCACGCCCCACACCATCACCAGCCCCGAACACCTCGACGTGGCCCTGCAGGTTGTGCGTGAACAGGGGTACGCCGAGGACGACGAGGAACGCGAGATCGGCGTGCGCTGCGTCTCCGCCCCGATCCTCAACGGCGCGGGCAAGGTGATCGCCGCCATCGGCATCGCCGGGTCCAGCGGCCGACTCATCAAGGAGCGCGTGCCCGACCTGGCCGCCGTCGTCCTACAGGTCGCCCACCGCGCCGCCACCGAACTCATCTTGCAACCCCGCGACGAGGCGCACGCGCCATGACCGCCACGGCCCGCCTCGAAATCAGCCGCGCCGAACACGCCCAGCGGCGCGGACGCCTCGCCCAGCGCCTGCAGGACAGCGGCCTGAGCCGCATCTGCGTGTTCGGGCCGGTGCGCGTCGCGTACCTCACCGGCTTCCACTTCGCCGCGACCGAACGCCCCGTCGCGCTGGTCCTCAGCGACGCGGGTGACGTCACCATGCTCCTGCCGGAACTCGAAGCCGAGCATTACGCCCACCAGTGCCCGGACCTGCCCGGGCCGCTGACCTACCCCGAATACCCCGGCGGCGGCAGCGGCCGCCATCCCCTGACGGTCCTGGCCGACCACCTGCGCACCGCGCCGCCGGGTCGCGTGGCCGCCGATCACGACGGGTACGAGAACCGCTGGGGGTACCGCGGCCCGGCCCTGTCGGCCCTGCTCGGTCAGCCCATCGTGGACGGCCTGGCTCTCATTGACGACCTGCGCATGATCAAGAGCCCCGCCGAGATCGCCCTGATCCGCGAGGCCTGCCGCTGGGGCGACCACGCCCACCGCGTCATGCAGGATGCCATCACCCCCGGCGCGAACGAACTCATGGTCTCCCACGGCGCGAGCCTGCAGGCCACCCGCGACCTGCTCGCCGCCCTCGGTGACCGCTACGTGCCCAAGGCCCGTGAGGGCCTCCCGGCCAACACCATGTTCATCAGCGGCGCCAACACCGCCCACCCGCACGGCCTGCACCGCAACGCCGGCGTGCAGCCCGGCGACGTGCTGGTGACTGGCGCGTACGGCGTGGTGGGCGGCTACGAGAGCGAACTTGAACGCACCATGCACGTCGGCGACCCCACACCCGACTTCGAGCGGTACTTTGCCGCCATGCTCGGCGCGCAGGACGCCGGGCTCGCTGCCCTGCGCGCCGGGCGCACCTGCGCCGAGGTGGAGGCGGACGTCCGCGCCCAGATCGAAGGGCTCGGCCTGACCCACCTGGTCCGCCACCACACCGGGCACGCCTTCGGCCTTGAAGGCCACGAGCATCCGTTCCTGGACCTGGATGACCACACGGTCATCGAGCCCGGCATGATCTTCTCCATCGAGCCGGGCCTGTACGTGCCGGGCCTCGCCGGGTTCCGGCATTCAGACACGGTGCTCGTCACCGAAGACGGCGCCGAGCGGCTCAGCCTGTACCCCCGCGACCTGCCCAGCCTCCTGATTCCCGTGTCCTGAATCGGCGCGCGGCGCTGTAGGGCCGGGCGCCGCGCTGGTGGGGGACGCCGTGGCCGCCCGGCCGATCATGGCCGGGCGGTCTTCTGCGGATGGAAACTCTCACCGGCCAGCGGGGCGGAGGTCTTCCGCCGCAGCTCAGGTTACGCCCCTCGCAGCTGCCCGTCCACGATGCTCACCACGCGGTCGCACAGGTCGAGGACCCGCTCATCATGCGTGACCATCACCGCGGCCCGGCCGCCCGTGCGGACCTGCGCCGCGAGCAGTTCGACCACCTCGCGGCCGCGGGCACTGTCGAGGCTGGCGGTGGGTTCATCCGCCAGGATCAGCTGCGGGTCGTTGATCAGCGCGCGGGCGATGGCCACCCGCTGCCGCTGTCCGCCGCTCAGTGCGTCCGGCAGGTGGCCCGCGCGCCCGGTCAGGCCCAGCTGCGCCAGCAGCTCGTCCGCGCGGCGCCCGGCGTCCGGCCCGCGCTGTCCCGCGAGGTGCGGCACCAGGGTCAGCTGCTCGCGGACGCTCAGGTACGGAATCAGGTTGCTGCCCTGAAGGACGAAGCCCAGGTGCCGCAGCCGGAAGGGGGCCAGGGCGCGCTGGGGCAGCGCCGTGACGTCCTGCCCGGCGATGAGGACCTGCCCGGTGGTGGGGCGCAGCAGGGCCCCGGCGATGGACAGGAAGGTGCTCTTGCCGCTGCCGCTCGGGCCGTTCACGGCGACCAGTTCACCGGGGCGCACGTCCAGCGTGGCGGGGTGCAGGGCGGTGATGAGGCCGTCCCCGTCTCCGTAGGTTCGGCTCACGGCGCGCAGGGCAAGGACGGGACTCGGGGCGGGCGGGGTGGGGGAGAGGGGGCGCTCGGCGGCTGCGGTCATGTGAACTCCTGATGGGCCCGGGGGGGCGGGGGCGGTGGGTGAGCGGGTGGAGGAGCGGGCCAGGCGGGGGCGGGGGTCAGGGGGCCGCGGCGATGGCGATCAGGGGATCGACCCGCGCGATGCTGCGCAGGCTCAGCAGGCTGCTGAGGGCCGCGACGCCGATCAGGAGGGCCGACGCCCCGAGCAGGGTGGATGAGGTCAGCGCGAACGGCAGGCCGGCGGGCAGCAGCGGCGCGAGGCCCAGGGTGACCAGCGCGGCCAGGGCGACGGCGGCGGTCGTGAGCAGCAGCATCTGCGTGACCAGGCTGCCCGCGAGCGTCCGGGTGCTCGCGCCGATGGCCTTGAGCAGCCCGAACTGCGGGGTCTTCTGCAGGGTCAGGACGTAGAAGAACACGGCCATCACGAAGGCCGCGACGACCACCAGGAACACCTGAATCATCGTCAGGCTCCCCTGTTCTTCCTTGTACCCGGGCAGGACCTGAAGGGTCTGCGCGCGGGTGGTCACACTCAGGCCGGCCAGCGCGCCGACCCGGCTGCCCGCGGCGCCGTTCAGGGCCACGGCGTTGACGCTGCCCTGCGTGCGCGGCTGAAGGGCGTGCCAGTGGTCGAGGGTCACGTAGACCACCGGCTGGTGGTTCAGGCGGGCGCCGCGGGTGAAGCCGGTCACGCGCAGCGTCTCCCCGCCGGGTTTCAGGGTGAGGGTGTCGCCCAGTTTCACGCCGCTGGCCTGAAAGGACGCGTCGATCACCGCGCCGGTCGCGCGTGGGGTCAGGGGCTGACCGCTGGTCACAGCGGGCGCCATGAAACTGCCCGGTTCAGTGCCGAGCAGAACGGCGCTGAGTTGACGGTCGCCGGCGCTGAGGCTGGTGAAGGCCTGCGCCAGGGGGGTGGCCTGGGGTCCGGTGACGTTCTGGATGCGCTGCACGTCGGCAGGGCTGAGGAAGGAGCGGGTGAAGACGCCCTGGGCGTCGCGGGTGGTGACGAAGTGGGTGGCGGGGGTGGCGAGCAGCAGGGCGGCATTGTCCTGCGCGAGGCCGCGGGCGAGGCCCGTGATCATGAAGACCATCAGGGCGATGAGGGCGACGATGCCGCCCAGCAGCAGGGAGCGGACGCGGTAGTGCTGAAGTTCACGCAGGGCCAGAAACATGCAGTCTCCTTGAGGTGCAATCGGTCAGGATTTGGATAGTCATTACTTGACTACTCAGAGCATGACTCTAGGCGGCCTTGAGGGGATAGTCAACACCGGACTATTCTGGCCCCGTGAATCCCGACCCCAACACCCTGCTGCTGCTCGGCCTCCTCAGAGGCCAGCGCCAGCACGGCTACCAACTGCACGACTTCATCGAACGCAACCTGTCCCGCTTCACCACCCTGAAAAAAGCCGCCGCCTACGCCGCCCTCGACCGACTCGAAAAAGCCGGCCTGATCCACGCGCACAGCGAACAGGCCGGCAACCGACCCACCCGCAAGGTCTACGCCCTCACCCCAGACGGCGAGCAGCACTTCCTCACGCTGCTGCGCGCTCACCTCGCCCACCCTGAACCCGTCGCCTTCTACGGCGACCTGAGCCTGATGTTCCTCACGCAGCTGCCCCGCCCCGAAGCGCTGAACCTCCTCACCGAACGCGCGCAGGCCGTCGACGCCCAGATCGCCTCACTCGAACGCGTCCCCACCCACCACGGCGCGCTCGGCCCGGACCTGTTCGGCGTGGACCTCGCCGTCTCCCGCCAGCTCACGCTGCTGCGCGCCGACCGCGCCTGGCTCAGCGACACCCTGAGCACCCTGAACCGCCCCGAGTAACCGCCTCGGCCGCGCCCGTCCGGTCTCGGGGGGTGAACCCACAGGTCCGTCTAGTCCCGTCCAGTCCAGTCCCGAGGCCGCCGGACAAATCGGGAGTTACTGCACGGCGCACATTCACGGGTCTCGGTAGCATCCAGAGATGTTCACGCTGCGCCTCGACCGGGGCACCCTCGTCACCCGTGACGTACCGGACCCCCTCCGGGCGCACTTCACGTGGGATGACCGCAGCCAGTCGTGGCGCGCGCCGGGCCTGGCCTACCGGGAGATCGTGGAGGGCGTGCGCGCGGCCGGCCTGCCGTTCGGGGACAGCGCGGCGGCGTTCGAGAAGCTGGACCTCGGCTACGCCCGGGACGTCACGCCCTACCCGCACCAGACGCAGGCACTGGGCGCCTGGAAACGGGCCGGGCGCCGCGGCGTGGTCGTGCTGCCCACCGGCGCTGGCAAGACGCTCGTCGCGCAGCTCGCCCTGCGCGACACGCCCCGCAGCGCCCTGATCTGCGTGCCCACCCTGGATCTGCTGCAGCAGTGGTACGCCGGGCTCACCGCGGCGTTTCCCGACACGCCCGTCGGACTGCTCGGCGGAGGCAGTCACGACGAGACGCCCTTGCTGGTCAGCACGTACGATTCCGCCGCCATTCACGCTGAGACGCTCGCGGGCCGCTACGCCCTGCAGATCTTTGACGAGGCCCATCACCTCCCGTCCGATTTCACGCGGGTCATCGCGGAGATGGGCGTCGCCCCGTACCGCCTGGGCCTGACCGCGACGCCCAAACGCAGCGACGGCCGCGAACGGGACCTCGACCGGCTGATCGGACCGGTGGTGTTCCAGGTGGCTCCCGAGGACCTCGCGGGGGATACGCTGGCGGACTACCGGGACGTGGTCATCCGCGTGCGGCTCAGTGAGCTCGAGCAGCGCCGGTACGACGAGCTGATCCGCCTGCGCAACGACTTCCTGCGCCTGAACGGCATCAAGCTCGGGTCGCTGGAGGGCTGGAAGCAGTTCATCATGGCCAGCGGCACGCCCCACGGGCGGCGCGCGATGCTCGCGCACCGCGAGGCGAAATCGCTGGCGTACGGCACGGACGGCAAACTCCGCGTGCTGGAGGAAGTCCTGGCGAACCATACGGCGGCGCGGACGCTGATCTTCACGGACGACAACGCCACCGTGTACCGCATCAGCCGGGAGTTCCTGATCCCCGCGATCACGCACCAGACGCCCGTGAAGGAACGGCACGCGCTGCTGGAGAAGTTCCGTAGTGGCGCGTACCGGATCCTGGTGACCAGCCGGGTGCTGAACGAGGGCGTGGACGTGCCCGAGGCGAGCGTGGCGGTGGTGCTCTCGGGGACCGCGACGGAACGCGAGCACATCCAGCGGCTCGGGCGGATCCTGCGCCGCGCCGAGGGCAAACAGGCCGTGCTGTACGAGGTGATCACCGAGGGGACAAGTGAGGAGCGCGTCAGTCAGCAGCGCCGCGGGCAGTACCAGCCCGGGATGAGTGCGCGGGAGATCGCCGACTCGTATCAGGACCTCAATGCGGGTTAGGCCACGCCCACTGCCCCTGTGGCCCACCCTGGACGGTTCTCATGCTGCCGACTGAACTGCTGCTCTTCCGCGTCAAGGCCGGGCTCGTGGAGCCCCGCCGCCTGAAACCCACCACGCAGAACCTCGACCTGGCCGCGCGGCTGATCGCGCTGTTCGAGGCGAACGTCGGGCAGCGCCGCGCGGACCTCGACGAGGACCTGCGCACACTGGAAGCGGGTCGGCAGGACTTCAAGGTGCTGCGCGGCCTGGCGCACCTCCTGACGAACCTGGGGGTGTTCGAGGCGGCCGGTCCCGTGGAACCGGGCCTCGCCCGGGAGCGGGTGTTCACGCTGGCGCAGGAGGTCGTCCCCAGTCGCCGCGCGGCCGCGCAGGTGCTCGAACAGGCCGCGCGGTCACTCAGCACCGACGCCCACCTCTCCGCCGAAGCCCTTCAATCCGCCCTGTACGCGGACCTGCCCGATCAGCAGACGCTGGTGGCGTTCGAGCCGCCTGCGCCGCTGGAACTCATTCATCGCTACGACCTCGCGCAGGCGCAGGGCGCGCTGTACCGCGCCACTGAACTCGTGATCACCGCCCGCCGGAACGAACCGGCCCGCTACAAGCAGCTCCTGAAGTACCTGAAGTTCTTCGGCCTGATGGCCACCGTGGAAGGGGACGCCGCGCTGGGGTTCACGCTGACCCTGGACGGCCCGGCCAGTCTGTTCGGCGCGACCACCCGCTACGGCCTGAGCATGGCGAAATTCCTCCCGGCCCTGCTGCACGTGACGAAATGGGACCTGAGCGCCACCCTGAAACCCAGAAGGGACCTCGCGTGGGTGGACCCCGGCGACACCGAGTGGTCCTTCCAGCTGACCAGTGAGGACGGGTACGTCAGCCACTACGCGCCGCCGGAAGAACACGACAGCGCGCTGGAGTCGGGCTTCACGGAGCGGTTCGCGAAACTGGACACGCCCTGGGCGCTGGAACGGGAGGTGGACCTGGTGCCGGTGCCGGGGGGCGTGATCCTGCCGGACTTCAGGCTGGTGCAGGGAGACCGGAGCGTGCTGGTGGAGATCGTGGGCTACTGGCGGCCGGAGTACCTGCGCAAGAAGTTCGACCTGCTGCACAAGGCGGGACGCACGGACGTGATCGTGTGCGTCAGTGAGCGGCTGAACCTGGAACGGGCGGGCGTGGACCCCAGCGATTTCGGTGAGCGGGTGGTGTGGTTCAAGGGCGTCCTGAACCCCAAGGACGTCCTGACCCTCGCGGATCGGTACGCTGTGACGATCCACTGAGCGCCCCGGCGCACGAAGGAGGCGCAGGCCAGAGACGGGCACCGGACCCGCGAGTGGCCCCGGTTCTTCAGGGGTCAACCTCGCCCGTCGCCGCGCGAGATGCCTCAGCATCCTCAGTGACCGGTGAACCCGGCCTGGCGCTGCCCGCGTCGTGTCGGGTGGCGGGGGCGTGGTAGGGTGAACCCTGATCCGGTCACAAGGCAGTGTTGGAGATCCCCATGGCTGAACCGTCCCCGTTGCCCTCCCAGCACTTCCTGGAACTCATCTCGGACGGGTACATGGTGCTGGACCGCGAGTGGCGGTACCTGTACCTCAACCAGGTGGCGCTGCGGGTGCTGAAGCGGCGCGCCGAGGACCTGCTGGGCCGCGTCATCTGGGCCGAGTATCCGGACACCGCCGAACGCTTCGGGGCGCCGTACCGCCAGGCGATGGAGGAGCGGACAGCGGTCGAGTTCGAGGAGTACTACCCGCCGCTGGACCTGTGGACGCACCTGCGCGTCCTGCCGGTTCCGGAAGGGGTCGGGGTACTCTTCCGGGACGTCACGCAGGCGAAGCGGTCCGCGCAGTACCAGCAGCGCCTGCTGGCCCTGAACACCCTCCTGAACGCCGCGGCGGCGCTGGACGACGTGGCGCAGGCGATCCTGGAATTCGCGCGCAGCGACTGGGGCCAATACGGCGGCGTGGTGGCCCTGGCCAGCGCGGACGGCCGGACACTGTCCATCACGCATCACGTCGGCTATGAGGCGCCCCTCATGCGCCGCTGGGCGTCCTTCCCGGTGCAGCTGGACGTGCCGCTGGCCCGCGTGCAGCGCACGGGGGAGCCGCTGTTCCTGAGTAGCGAGGCGGCCCGCGCGCAGTTCTCGGACCTGCATGACCAGACCAGCTTTCAGAGTTTCACGTGCCTGCCCCTGCGGGTGGGCGGGGGGCCCGTCCTGGGCGTGCTGGCCTTCAGTTTCGAGCAGCTGCGCCGCTTTGACCAGCTGGAGCGCACGTTCTTCTCCACGCTCGCCGCGCACTGCGCGCAGGCCCTCCACCGCGCCCGCTTGTTCGAGGAGGCGCGGCGCAGTGAGCTGCGCTACCGGCTGCTGACCGAAGCCACGAGCGCGTTCACGTGGACGTCGGACACGGATCTGCGCGTCACGGAGCCTCAGCCCGGCTGGAGTGCCTACACGGGACAGTCCGGGGCGCAGACACTGGGCTTCGGCTGGTTGCGTGCCGTGCATCCCGCCGACCGCGCGGACGTGCAGCGGCAGATTGCCCGTGGGCAGCAGAGTGGCGGCCCGTTCCGCCTGCGGGGCCGCGTGCGCCGGTCCGACGGGGCGTACCGGGCCGTGGTGTCCGACGTGGTCCCCATCCACGCAGCGCAGCGTGAATCGCCCGTCCTGATGGGCGTGGTGCAGGACGTCACCGACGAGCTCGAGCGCACGCAGGTCCTCACCGACCGGCACCGCCTGATTGAGGTCCTGGCGCAGGACACGGATCCGGACAGCCTCCTGGCGCGGGTCGTGCAGGAAACGGCGCAGCTGCTGGGCGCGCAGGGCGTGATGCTCCTGGCGTGCCCGGACGGCGCGGCGCCCTGCGAGGTGCTGGCCCACTGGGGCGCACCGATCGCTGGGCCGCTGCCCAGCCAACCGGGCGCCGCGCCGGGCGAACGCGGCGCCTGGCAGGCGGTCCCCGGCGCGCCGCGCACGCACCTGCTGATCCTGCCGACGCAGAGTCAGTGGACGGCCGCGCTGCTCATCACACTGCCGGACGAGCTGAGCGCCGCCGATCCACGGCCCGCGCGCCTGCAGGACCTGTCCGGCGTGCTCGGCGCGGCCGTCCAGCGGGCCGGGCTGCTGCGGGACCTCGCGGAGCGGGACGCGCAGTCCCGGTCCATCATCGCCGCGCTGGACGAGGGCGTCATCCTGATCCGCGAGGACGGCGAGAGCGCGGCCCTCAACAGCAGCGCCCGGCAGATGCTGAACGTCCCCGAGGCCGCGCCGCACCGCGCGCTGACGGACCTGCACCTCCTCGGCCCGGACCGCAGGCCCCTGGCGCCCGAGCGCCTGCCCACCGTGCGGGCCCTTCAGGGCGAACGCATTCACCGGGAAGTGGTCGGGCACGAGGCGGGTGGCGCCGTCACGTGGTGGTCCCTGAACGCCGCGCCCCTGCCGACCCCACGCGGGGAGGGGCTGCGCCAGGCGGTCATCTCCGCGCAGGACGTCACGCCGCAGGTGACCCTCCAGGCCGAGCTTGAGCGCCTGGCAGCGCATGACGACCTGACCGGCCTGCCCAACCGCCGCGCGTTCGCCGCCCAGGGCCGGGCCGCCCTCCGCCAGACGACCGCGGACGGGGCGCCGCTGGCCGTCATGCTCGTGGACCTCGATCACTTCAAGGACATCAATGACGCGCTGGGGCACGGCGTCGGGGACGAGGTGCTGCGCACCGTGGCCGCGCGCCTGCGGACCTGGACCGGCCCGGAGGGTGTGGCGGCGCGCCTGAGCAGCGACGAATTCGGCGTGTTCCTGCCCGTGACGGACCCCCACGAAGCGCACCTCCGGGCCGAGCAGCTGCGCGGCGCGCTGGGCGGTCCCGTCACGCTCGGCGGGTACGACCTGCACCTCGCCGTGAGTATCGGCGTGACCCTGGCCCCCACCGACGCGGACACGTTCGAGGACCTGCTGCGCAACGCGGACCTCGCCATGTACCGCGCCAAGGGCAGCGGCCGCAGCAGCGTCGGCCTGTTCGACCTGGACCTCTCGCGGCAGCGGGCCCGGCGGCACGCCGTGAGCGTGGAACTGCGCGGCGCGCTGGACCGGGGCGCCCTGCACCTGCAGTACCAGCCCATCCAGACGCTGCGCGAAGGTCACCTGCTGGCCGCCGAGGCGCTCGCCCGCTGGCACAGCCCCCTCCTCGGGCGCGTCGGCCCGGACGAATTCATCCCCGTCGCGGAGGAAACCGGGCAGATCCTCCAGCTGGGCGAGTGGGTGCTGAACCAGGCGGTTCAGCAGGCCGCCGCGTGGCGCCGGGCCGGCCGGCGCGTCCAGGTGTCCGTCAACGTCAGCCCCCTGCAATTCCTGCATTCCGATTTCGCGCAGGTCACGCGGGCCGCTCTCGACGCCGCCGGACTCCCACCGGACCTCCTTCAGCTGGAAATCACGGAGAGTGCCGTCATGCGGGACGTGCACCGGACCCGGCATCAGTGTGAGCAGCTGCGCGCGCTGGGCGTCCAGCTGGCCCTGGATGATTTCGGCACGGGCCACTCGAGCCTCGCGACGCTGCACACGCTCGACTTTCACGTGCTGAAACTGGACCGCGCGTTCGTGTGGGGCCTGGAAGGCGATCCGCGGCGTGAAGCGCTGCTGCGCAGCGTCGTCACCCTCGCGCAGTCCCTGTCCATGGACATCGTGGCGGAAGGCATCGAGACGGCCGCCCAGCGGCGCCTGCTGATCGACCTGGGCTGCCGCCTGGGCCAGGGCTACCACCTGGCCCGGCCGCTGGACGTCCCGGACTTCGAGCGGACGTTCCTCAACCGCGCCTGAGGGCGGCCTTGCGAACCGTCCCCGACTGGTGCGGTTCAGGGGTCGCCTCGTGCCCCTGCCCTGGCGGTCCCCTGTGGACTTACGGGCCCGGCGTTTTCGGCAGGGTGAACCCGAAGGTCGCGCCCTGTCCGGCGCGGCCCTCCGCCCACACCTGCCCGCCGTGCCGCGTCACGAGGCGTTTCACGGTCGCCAGGCCAATGCCCGCCCCGGCGAACTCCCGCTGGGTGTGCAGGCGCTGAAACGCCCCGAACAGCCGCCCCGCGTACACCGGGTCGAAACCCACGCCGTCATCCTGCACGAACAGCGCCCACTCCTGCGGCCGCTCCTGCGCCCAGACGTGCACGCGGGCCGGTCCGGGACTGAACTTCACGGCATTCTCCAGCAGGTGCCGACAGATCTGCTCCAGGGCGCCCGGGTCCCCCTGCACGACCGGCAGGGGGTCCACCGTCCAGGTCACGGCATGATCCGGGTCGAGGAGGGTCACGTCCTTCAGCACTTGATCGACCAGTTCCGTCAGGCAGACCGCCTGCACGGTCAGCGCGGAGCGGCCCGCCCTGGACAGCGTCAACATGGCGTCCAGCACCGATTCCATGCGCTCCGCAGCGCCCACCACCACCCGCAGGTGCCGCTCCGCGCGGGCCACGTCCCCCCGCTCCAGTTCCTTCAGGGCCAACGTGGCGAACCCCTCCACGTGCCGCACGGGCGTCCGCAGATCGTGTGAGACGCTGTACGTGAACGCCTCCAGTTCCTGATTCGACGCCTGCAACTCCGCATTCGACCGGATCAGCTGCGCGCTACGCTCCAGACGCTCGATCACCACCCCCAGGTGCTGCATGGTCGTGATCAGCACCGCCTCATCCGACGGATTCCAGGACCGCGACCCGAAGAGCGGCACGTTGAAGAGCCCCCGCACCCGCCCGCCCGTGATCAGCGGCAGGGTCGCGTGGGCCGCCACGTCCTGCGCCTCGGCCGGGTCCACATCGGCGGCGGTGTCGTACACGTCCACGAAGGCCGGTTCGCTCGAATGAGCGACCTGATCGAAACTGGGCGTCGTCCCCACCGGAAAGCCCGCGTCGATCAGCGCCTGCATGGCCGCCGACCGGGCCTCGCCCGTCTGGACACGCACCTGCCACCGGCCGCCCTGCGCCTCGTAGTACGCCGCGAACCCGGGCGGCAGAAGTTCCAGCACCAGTTCCTGCGCCCGCCCGATCAGGGTCAGGGGATCAGGCGCCTCGCCCTGATCCTCCGTGAGGAGCAGCAGCGTCTCGAGCTGCTGCGCGCGGCGGTCCAGATCGTCGCGTTGCCGGGTCAGTTCCAGCGCCTGCTCGGCCCGTTCCAGGGCCAGACTCAAGCCCCGCACGACGGCCCGCACGATCGCCTGATCCCGGGCCGTCCACCGGTCGGCCGGTCGGCCCACTGCTATGATCGCGCTGACCTCCCCCCGGACCGTGACGGGCGCGAAGCCAGCCGCGAAGTCCTGGGGATTCACCGGCGCGTCGCCCCGGCCCTCCACGAAGACCGGCTCCCCCCGGCGCACCGCCTCGCTGAACTCCGGCGCGTGGACGGGCACGTCCGCCGGCAGCCACGTGACCACGTCCACGCGCTCATTCCCGGACCAGTCGGCGCGCCGCCAGACATTGGCGGGCGCGTCCAGCTCGTAGTACGCCACGCTGACCTCATGAACATGGGCCTGCACGACCTCCGCCGCCTGCTGCGCGAGTCGGCGCTGATCGATATCCGTGCCCACGGCCTCCGTGAACCGCACGAACGCGTCCAGCGCCGTCGCGCGCGCCTCAAGTTCCAGCGTCTGCTCCTGCACGCGGCGCTCAAGCCCCTGCGCCTGAAGGTGCAAGTTCGCCTGCACGCCCTGCCGGGCCAGTTCCGTGGTCGTCTGCGCCGTGACATCCCGCAGCGCTGCCAGCAGGTACGTGACCTGACCCGCCTCGTCCCGCAGCGGCGCGACCGTCACCGACCACCACCTCGGCGCTCCCGTGAACGTCTGACCCGGCCCGGCGAATGTCCGGGACTCCCCGGAGCGGGCCGCCCCGAGCGCTGACTCCAGCTGCGCGCCGGCCTCACCGCTCCAGAAGGACGTCAGGGGCATCAGGTGACACGCCGGGAAGTCAGGAATGCCCAGGACGTCCAGGCCCCGCTGATTCAGGCTCAGGAGCCGCGCGTCCAGGTCAAGAATCACCATGCAGTCCCCACCAGCATCGATGACGGCCTGAAGTTGGCCGGGCGTCAGCACGGGTTGAGGTGACATCACAGCGTGCGGCTGGGGCCAAGGCAGGAGGAGCGGGACATCACCCACAGGTAGGCCCCAGTGGCCCAGTGGAGTGGTGAGCGGCGCAGCGGAGTTCAGTCGGTTCCCGCCGATCCTCCCGCTCTGTCCATTCAACTCTGGCCTGGGAGAAGCGGCTGGGCCACCGTTGGAGAGGGCCACGCTCCCACCGTGCCGCGCAGACCTCAACCCGGTGGCACTCAGGTCAGCAGGCGCTCCAGGCCCTTCTGGCGGCGGCGTTTCACGGTGTACATGCGTTCGTCCGCCAGGGCCAGGAGTGCTTCCGGGGTCGTCATCTCGCCGGACTGCACCACGCCCGTGCTGGCCCCGGTCCGCTGCACGGACACGGCCTGCGCAGCACTCATTGCCAGGTCGATTCGTTCAAGCACGTCACCTTCCGCCTCTGCCGGCATCAGCACCGCGAACTCGTCGCCTCCCAGCCGGTACGCGGCGCCCGGTCCCGTTTCGGCGGCCAGCGCCCGCCCGAACACCTGCAGCAGCTTGTCCCCCTGACCGTGCCCCTCGCGGTCATTCACGGCTTTCAGGCCGTCCAGATCCACCAGCGCCAGCGTGAAGGGCGAGGTCGCGGCGCACCGCGCGGCCAGGGCCTCGTCGAACGCGCGCCGGTTCGGCAGGCCCGTCAGGGCGTCGTGGCGGGCCTGCCGCTGCGCCTGGTTCAGCGCGTCGTGCCGCTGCAGCGCGTGCCGGATGGTGCGTCCCGTCGCCTCCAGCAGGGTCCGGTCCCCGCTGCGCCAGCCCGTGACGGGATTGCCCTTCACGCGAATGACCATCAGCAGCGCCGGCTGGTCCCCCGCGGCGCCCAGCGGCACCCACGCCACCTGATCCACGTCCCCCGCCGAGGCCAGCGCCTGCGGGTGGGCACTGTAGTTATGCAGGTACAGCGGCTCGTTCCGGTCGCGGAGCGTGGCCGTCACGCCCCCCAGTCGCGGGAGGTCCTGAGCCAGCTGGCTGAGGTCCGCCTGACCGGAGCGCTGATACGCGGTGTGCACGGTAAACGTCTCGCCCCGCCAGGTCAGCAGGAACGTGTAATCCGCTTCCGTGGCTTCACTGATCAGGCTCGCGGCAGAGAGTGTGGCTTGCTCGGGGTCCAGGTCCAGGTCCATCAGGCGGCTGACGCCCTCCAGAATCCGCGCCTGATCCAGGGTGCGGCGTAGTTCCGCCGCCTGCTGCTGCTGCGCGTTGGCGTGCTGCTCTGCGTCCAGCAGCTGCCGCCGCAGTTCCAGCATCTGCATGGCAAGCGCCGCGAGGTCCTGCAGGGCCAGCAGGTCCTCCTGGTCAAGCGTCCGGGGTTCGGGGTCCACCACGCACAGTGAGCCGATGCGCTGCCCGGCCGGGGTGGTCAGGGGCGCGCCCGCGTACAGGCGAATGTGCGGCTCCCCGACGACCATGGGATTGTCCTGGAACCGGGGGTCGGCGGTGGCGTTCTCGATCACCGTGGGTTCGTCCTGAAGGATCGTCCAGGCGCAGAATGACGAGGGACGGGGCGCGGTGCTGTCGGTCATGCCGTACACGGATTTGCCCCACTGTCGGTGCTGATCCACCAGGTTCAGGATGGCCACCGGGGTCCGCAGGACGCGCGCGGCGAGGCGGGTGATACGGTCAAAATCCTCTTCTGGCGCGCTGTCAAGAATCTGGTACCGGGCCAGGTCCAGCAGGCGGCGGTACTCGTCAGGCGGAAGGGGGGCACCCGTCATCCCTGCACGGTACGCTGCGCCATCTGACATGGCCCGTACGAAACCCCACATCAAGGCCCGGCGGTCGGCGCAACCGTCCCGCCATACAGGTGGGTCCCTCAGCACCTTCACCTCTGCCCTGAGGGCCCAGCGATTCGGACCCTCCGCTTAGGTTGACGGCCAGATGGAGCGGCAGTCCGGGTGGAGGCCCTGCGCGGTCGGTGCCGGGCGGCCCAGGAAGTACCCCTGCGCGTAATCGGCGCCCAGTTCCCGCACCAGGTTGAGTTCCCGGGCCGTCTCGACGCCCTCGGCCACCACGCGGATGCCCAGGTCGTGCGCGTACCGGATCAGCGCCAGGATCAGCGCCAGGCGCGGGTCGCCGCCGTGCAGATCGCGGATGAGCATCCGGTCGAGTTTCACCACGTCGGGTCGCAGCTGCGCCAGGAACGTCAGGCTGGTGTGCCCGGCGCCCAGGTCATCCAGCGCGACCTGGGCGCCCTCGGCGCGGTAGCGGTCCAGAATGCGGCCCAGCAGGTGAAGGTCAGGGAAGGCCTCGCTTTCCGTGACCTCGAACAGCAGGTGACTGAAGTCCGCGCCGACCTCCCGGCAGGTCTGGAAGGTGGTCTGCAGGCAGACGTCCGGGTTATATACGACGCCCGGGGCAAAGTTGATGAACAGCACCTCGCCGGGCTGCAGCAGGGGGTACGCCTGCCGGATCGCGCCGCGGCGGGCCAGCGCATCGAACGCGCGCCCCTGCCCGTGCGCGGCGGCGGCGTCCAGCAGGGGTCCAGCGCCGACCAGGGCGCCGTTGTGGTGGGCGCGGACGAGCGCCTCGTAGCCGTAGACCTGTCCACTGCGCAGATCAGCAATAGGTTGTAGGTGGAACTGCAACTGTTCAGAGGCGGGGAAGAACCAGTCGGCGTCAAGCCGCTGCGCCCAGCGCTCTAGTGGCGCGAGCTGCCACACGTCCGGCTGGGCGCCGGGAGCGGCGTAGGGCACGGCGTGCAGTTCGGCGCGCTCGACGGACGAGAACGGTTCAAGCAGGGCGTGCAGGAGGGACGCGGTGACCTGCGGCAGCCAAATGCTGTTCGGAAGCGGCTCGTGAGGAATGGCGCTGGCGGCGAGATGCAGGGCCAGGCGACGGCGCACGTGCACGGACGGTGAATGAATGAGCATCCCACTCAGGTCACCGCCGGGCGCCGGGTGCAGGTTCAGGCACTCGCAGGCGACCGCCGCGCGGGGCGTTGATGGGCGGAAGGTGGACATGACTCTGACTGAACGATAACGGCTGAGCGGCCCAGTCATGAGCTGTATGAAGGAATTCCCTTCATATCGAAGGAAGGCCCGCGGGGGAGGATAGATCTGTCTGGGCTGTGCCCAGCCCCGATTCGACGGTGATCATCCCGTCCTCGCCGACCGTGAGCCCGGTGGTGTCAGTCCAGCGCTGGCCCGTGGACCCCGAGGGCCGCCGGGATGGACCGGCACCACTGGGCTCTCCCGGCTTTTCTCTGCACCGCTCTGCCGCAGCGGGCAGGGTGAAGTGAAAGGCGCTGCCCTGGTCGGGCGCGGACTGCACTTGCATATGGCCGCCGTGGTGTTCCAGATTTTTACAGCCGACGGCCGGGCCGATGTCGTTCCTGTCGTACTGCCCATGGGTATGAGGCCGCTGGAAGATCGTGCAGATGCGCGAGATAGGCGCGTGAGCGGTTCCATCCCGATGCCCGTATCGGACACCTTGAACGGCCCCCGGTCGCCACGGCGGTGACCGCCTGCGCCCGCAGGTCAGTGCGGCCCGTCATGGGTCACCCCTGGAGTGGTCAGGGTGAAGATCAGCTGCTCGTGTCAGAGCCACCGCTCAACGCCGCTGGACGCGGATGGACACACCTGTCGCATGAAGGCCCAGCATCACCCGCCCTTGTCTCTGAGACGGCCACGGGCGCAGCTCAACGCCAGGGGTCAGGGACCGGACCAGCACCGAACGTGCCGCCGCCTGCACAGGAGTGGATCGGTGGGGTCAGGACGTGAATGCGGTCCCGTCCGTCACGCCCATGGGCAGCCCGGTGACCCGGATCCGCAGGGTGGAAATCCACGCGGCCCCAGCTCATCCATGAATCTGCATTCAGCTGAGGGAGCGGCGCAGCGACTATGCTGAACTGGTGTCTTTGACTCCTCCTGCGCAGGATGAAGCGGCGCGCCTCCGTGAACTGGCCCGGTATCAGGTGCTGGACACGGACCGTGAGGAGTCATTCGACCGGTTCACGCGCCTCGCGGCGCGTCTGCTGCGCACGCCAGTCGCCCTCATCAATTTCGTGGACGAGCACCGCCAGTGGAGTAAATCCATGGTCGGCCCAGGGGTCAGTGAGGTGCCCCGGTCACAGTCGTTCTGCGCCTGGACGATCCAGGGCGACGCGCCCTTCGTGGTCGAGGCCGCGCCAACCGACCCGCGTTTCGCGGCCAACCCGCTGGTGCTGGGGGCGCCCCACGTGCACATGTACGCCGGGGCGCCCCTGATCACCCCGTCCGGGTACCGCATTGGCGCGCTGTGCGTCACCGATTCGCGGGCGCATCCGCTGTCCAGTGAGGACCTGCACGCGCTTCAGGATCTCGCAGCGCTGGTCATGCAGGAACTGGAGGCGCGGCGGGAGCGGCTGGACGCCGCGTTCACCGGGGGCGCGCCGCTGGAGGACCTCCCCCAGACGCTCGCCCACCTGCGGGTCGTGGAGGGCATCGGGCGCCTCCTGGACGTGGACCTGCCCTTCGACGATCTCCTTGAGGCGTGCGCGGCGCTGGTCAGCGAGGCCGTCGAGGCGGATTTCACGGCGGTGCTCGTCCCGCACGGTGAAGGGCTCGCCGTGCGGGTCCCGCAGACCGCGCACCTGTTCTCCAGCGAGGTTGAAGAGGCGGCAGCCACGCTGCTGAGCGGGTCAGCGGGGGTGCTGGGCTCAGTAGGCCAGCGGGCGGAGCCCCTGTACCTGGAGGCGTACGCGGATCAGCCGCGCGCCGTCCCCGCACTCGTGGCGGCGGGCGTGCAGCAGGTGGCGTACATACCGCTGGGAGACGGTGCGCAGCGGCCGCTGCTGCTGGTCATGCGCCTGGCCGGGAATCCCGTGACGACGTGGCGCGCGCCGGACCGGGCCCTGCTGGAGGTCACGGCCCGGACCATCGGGCACGCGCTGCGCCGGCAGTCCGCGCTGAACCGGGCGCACGCCCAGGCGCGTGAGGACGGCCTCACCGGCGTCCTGAACCGCCGAGCATTCAGTGAGGACGTCCTGGAAGCCGCCCACCACGGCCCAGGCGTGCATCTGGCCGTGATTGACCTGGACGGCCTCAAGAGCGTAAACGATCACGAAGGGCACGCGCAGGGGGACCGGCTGCTGCAGGTCTTCGCGCAGGCGCTGCACGCTGAGGTTGCCAGCCGCGGGCAGGTCTACCGGCTGGGCGGCGATGAGTTCGCCGTGCTCAGCGGCGTGAGCGTGGACGCCCTGCTGGCGTGCGTGCAGGTGGCCGCGCACGCGGCGCGGCGGGCCGTGCAGAGCGCCGTGAGTGCCAGCGTCGGCGTGGCCTCCTGGGCCGAAGCGGGGAGTGCCGACGCGCTGCTCCGGCTGGCCGACACCCGCATGTATGACATGAAACGCCTGCGGAACCCACCCAGCTGACCGCCAAATCCCACCAGGACCGCCCATGACTTACTGGGTCAACGTGACGTGAGCCCAAGAATGGCCAGTCGGGCCGCCCGGACTCAGGCTGACCAGCGGCGCGTCAGGCTCGGGCATTCCCGCAGGTGACGTCCAGTGGGGCGGCCGTCCGGGCGCTGGTCAGGTGGGACGCTGCCCGGACGGCCGCATTCCCGATCTCGGCGAGCCGGGGCCGGCGCCGCAGCGCGACACCCTGCCCGAGCTTCGCCTCGAACGCCGCGCGTCATGGCCTTAGCCGCGCGCCGTGCTCCTCGAACACCTCGTCCACACTGGGCGTATCCAGCAAACCGGTAGAGCGCAGGCAAGCGCACGCCATGCGGCCCCACCTCCAGCGTGAACTGATGCAGGAAGGTCCCCGTCACCGCGCACGCCAGGCCGCATCCACCATGGCTCGACACAGGCCGCCCCCGGCGTGATCTTTCACGTCACAGCGGAGCGCGCCGGTATCATCCGCCGGGCCGCGGCCGTGGCCGTCACGACCTGCGCGGTCAGGGCACGCCGGAGCGGATACGGGACGTCCGACAGGGGCATCGCGGTGAGCGGCACGCCCTGTGTGTCCTCCAAACCCACCGCACGTCTGCTTTTGCCGCGCTGGCGTGTTCCGTCCCCAAAGAGGTCATCCTGCGCTCTAGGATGACGCATGGACCCCTCCGCGCTCTGGCTGAACGAGCACTCACCGCTACTCCGGACTCCGTTGACGGCGCTGCTCGTCGTGGCAGAGGTCGGCAGCTTCAGTGACGCGGCCGAACGGCTGGGCATGGCACAGTCCACGCTCAGTTACGCCGTCCGGCAGGCCGAGGAGGCCCTCGGCGTCGTGATCTTCGAGCGGGGCAGGCACGGCGCGCGCCTGACACCCGCCGGGCAGGCTGTCATGGTGCAGGCCCGGCACGCGGCGCTGGCCGTGCAGGCCATGCACCTGAGCGCGAACGGCCAGCTCAGCGGGACCCTCCGGATTGCCTCGTGCCGGAGCGTTCTGCGCCACCTGATCACGCCGGCCCTCCAGCCGTTCAGTGCGCGTTACCCGCAGGTCAACGTCGAACTGACCGACACCCGAGGTGAGCATGACGAGGTGGCGCACTTGGTCAGCAGCGGCCAGGTGCACCTCGGCCTGGGCCGCCTGCCGATGCCCGCCAGCCTGGTCACCACACCCGTGCTGGGTGACGAGTACCTGCTGGTCAGCGCTGCGAACTCGGCCCCCATGCGCACCTGGGACGATCTACAGGCCGCCCGATTCATTGTCTGCGAGGAAGACTGCGCGCCACACGTGGCCGCACACATCGCCCGCCACGCCACCGCACCCGTACCCGCCGTGCGGCTCCACGATGCCAACGTCGCCCTCGGCATGGTCGCCGCCGGACAGGGCTACACGATCCTGAGCCGACTGGTGGTCACGCCCCTCCTCAGAGGCCTCAGAACCACGCCCCTTCCCGTTCCACTCTGGCGAACCACCGGTCTGGTCACCACGCCAGCCGGCGCGCAGCACCCCCTGGTGACCGCGTTCCAGGATCAGGTCCTGCATCCTGAGGGGCTCAGGACCCGCCTGGGGCCCCTGGCGCGTCTCCTCACCATTCCGGAGCGCCTGACCGCACGGGTTCCGGTTCCCTGAAACGAGCTGAACCGTACAAGAGTCCGGGACTTGGTGACTGAACCCTCCACGCATCGCCCTTCGGCTGGGTGCAGCGGAGCGGACCGGCCTGACCCTGAGGCGGCGACTTAATTGGACTCCGGTGTGCCGCCTCAGACCGTCACCCGTCCGGTCCATCTCAGCGTGTTGTCGGGGGCCATCCAGACAGGGCACGGCGCGCAGGGTGACATCCTCAGGTGCGTGGGGGTGTCGAGAGCGTGACGGGTTTCCCGTCGCGGCGTAGCCTGAAGCCCTGCCCAAATCGGGGTTTGGGGCCGGTCTGGTCTGCCCAGCCCTGGGGGACTCCCGACCCTGGGTTGGCGTGGGCAGGATGGAGGACTTGAGTAGTGCAGATTGGGCGCCGAAACTGCGTGGCGGGCGCCCGGATATGGACAGAGGTGCGTGCCAGTCAGCCCCGGGCGCAGTACTTGGGGCGAGAGGCTGGAGCAGCCCCGTGGGCCTCAAACCTCATCTTGCGAGGGGGGTGACGCAGACACTCTGGAGAGAAACGCGGTCTGGGAGCGGCGTGACCATCCGGGATAGGCCCCGACCCCCCGTTCATGAATGTGAAGTTTTTGACAAAGGGGTACGCTGCCTGACGTGACCCAACCTCCAACGTGCAGCCCGCCCGCCCGCCCGCCCGCGTCACGCCTCAGCGGTACGTGGCCCCTCAACTGACGCCACTGGGGCGCTGGGCGACCGTCACCCTCATTCAGAGCGTCCCCATCACCGGGCAGTTCTTCACCCCCAGGGACCACCAGTGAACCTGCGCTCCCTCGGTCTGGCCGCCCTCAGCCTCACCCTCTCAGCCTGTTCCCCCGCCCGCTCCACCGCGCCCACGCCCACAGCCCCCGTCGTCACCGCCCCCACCGCGCCCGTCCCCCTGGGCCGCATGGAAGTCAGCTTCACGGGCATCGGCACGCAGCTGTACGCCACCAGCGTCCGCGCCCTTGGCCCTGCCCTGCGCGCGCAGGCGTTCAGCAACGTCGCCCAGGGCCACCAGCAAGAGCAGCTTCGACGTCGGCACCGCCGCCACTGGCGGCATGCGCTACCTCTCCGCCACGTACGACGTCCGCAATGCCAGTGCAGACGGCGCCACCGCCAGCCCGGCGGCGCGCAGCAACCTGACCTTCGTGGCCGTGGACGCCAGCGCGCCCGCGACGATCAGCGGGACCGCGGTGAGTAACTTCAAGCGCTTCGACGGGTCCGCGGCCGACGCGAGCCTCGCGCCGAAGATCGTGCCCACGGTCGGCATGACGCTCACGAACGGCGTGCCCAGCGTGAACGCCTCGCAGGCGGACCTGCAGGCACTCAGCAGCAGCGAGGTCACGGCTCTGGGCGTGCCCAGCGGCGCGCGGGACGTGTTCCAGTACGGGTTCGTGGTGCGGAACAAGAGTGGGACGGGGCGGACGCTGCCGGCCAATCCCGGCCCGAGTCAATTCGACGGGCTGATCACGTTCGCGGTGAAACTGCCGCTGCAGGCGAACGCGGCGAATGACCCGTACAGTTTCTCACTGGTGTTCGAGGTGTACGCGGACAGCGCCAACCGGGTGACGCGGGTGTCGGAGGAGACGGTGGCGGCCGCGCAGAGTCGCGCGGCGGCCCTGGGCGCCACCCTCGTCGACGCCGACACCATCTGCACCGTCCGCACTGCCTCGACGAACACGCTCTATGGCCTGGGCGTCAGTTTGACCGCACCTGGCGGCCGGGACGTCTGCTTCGGAAGCGGGAGTGGCCAGGTGCTCACGGCCGTCACCCCGTTACAGGACGTCATCCGGGCGATGGTGCTGCAGCCGGACGGGAAGATCGTCGTCACCGGCACCAGCAACCAGGGGACTGGGCCCACTGCGCCGAACAACAACACGGACGTCGCTGTCGCGCGTTACCTGCCAGACGGCACCCTGGACGCGACCTTCGGCACCGGCGGCACCTTCTCTACTCCGGTAGGAGCGGGAGCGAGTGTCGATACGCCGCAGGCTATCGTTCGCCAGCCGGACGGGAAGTTCGTGATCGCGGGCTCGACCACCAACGCGGGCGGCACCACCGGTACGGACATGTTCCTCATCCGGCTCCTGCCGAACGGCGGTCTGGACTCCTCCTTCGGCACGGCTGGGAAGGTTGTGATCAATGCCGGGACAGCCGCAATCAACAACTTTGCGTTTGGACTGGATCAGCAGTCGGACGGCAAGCTGATCATCGTGGGCTACACGATGGAAGGTACCGCTGCGACCGGCTACGACATCGTCCTGGGCCGCTATTCGAAGGATGGCGCGCCGGACGCCACATTTGGAAGCAATGGGCTTGTCCTGACCTCTATCACGACGAACGGACCCAGTGGGGACCGGGCGCAGGATCTTCAGGTGCTCCCGGACGACACGATCATCGTGGTCGGCACCACCACCCCGGCGGGCACCACCGGAGATACCAACGGCAACGACACCGTACTCCTGAAATACCGCGCCAACGGAACACTCGACACCAGTTTTGGGGGAAACGGGACGGGGTACTCGGTCACGCCGATTGGACCGAACCGGGACGCCAGTGGCGTGCAGACCGCCAGCAACGACATCGCCAATGCACTGGTGGTCCAGCCGGACGGCTCCACGGTCGTGGTCGGCGGCTCCAACAATCTGGGCACCACGACGGGACAGGACATCAGCGTGGTGAAATTCACGGCCGCTGGCGTTCTGGATACCACCTTCGGGAGCGGCGGCAAAGTCTTCGTGCCCATGGTGGCCGGTAGCGTACTGGACGTCGCCAACGCCGTCCAACGGCAACCGGATGGGAAGCTGGTCGTGAGCGGCACCTCGCAGAACACGGGCAGTTCCACCGGACAGGACTTTGCCCTGCTGCGACTCAACGTGAATGGCACGCTGGACACTACCTTCGCCGGAACCGGCAAAGAACTGCTGGCAGTCGGAGCGGGGACCGCGTCCGACCTCGCGAGCGCACTGGTCATTCAACCCAATGGCCGCATCGTGCTCGGCGGTCAGAGCCTGGAAGCCACCAACAACACCAACTTCGCCCTGGTCCGCGTTCAGCCGTAGGCCCTATAGACCAGGGGACCGGCACTGTGGGCGCCGGTCCCCTGGAGGTCCTAGACAGATAGGACGTCACACTGCGTCGCCGTCCTGTATGACCTTCAGTTCGTGGCTCGGCGGAGTTGCAGGCGGTACGTTCCGCTAATGTCCTCCCGCCAGGCGACGATCAGCTGACCCGCGCGGTCTACGACCACGGCCGGGGACCGCGCGTCCCGGTTCGGGTTCAGATTGAGTGGCCCGGTTTGCGTCCAGCTCTGACCGGTCCAGCGGGCCAGGTGGATCTGGCCGGTGCCAGCGTGATCCTCCACCCACGCGAGGACCGGGCGCCCGGCGCGGTCCAGGGTCAGCGTGGGTGAGGACGCGAAGGCGGTGCTGACCGCGCCGCCTAGGAACACCCAGCGGCTACCAGTCCATGACGCGGCGAACAGCGTGTCCTGCCCGCTCTGGTCTTCCAGCCAGGCCAGCGTCACCTGGTTCGCGGGTCCGAGGGCCAGGCGGGGCGCCGTGACGTACCGCCCGGCGTGCCGGCTGACGGGGGAGCCGAGAATCTCCCAGGTGCCGCCAATGTCCCGCTGGACCACCACCTGACCGCTGTCGATCGGGCCCTGCACCCACGCGGTCGTGACCTGCTGCGCGGCACCCAGCGCCAGGGTGGGTTGCCGGACGTCGCCCCGCGTGCTGTTAAGGACGGGGCTGCGGGACCAGCTGCCGTCCTGCCAGCGGCGCAGCGTGAGGGCCGTGCCGGTGCCCTGGCGGGCGTTCTCCCCCCACAGCAGGACGGGCGCGCCTGCCTGGGCGCCCACGGCGCGCATCTTCGCGGCCTGCGGTGAACTGATCCCCAGGTAACGGTCCTTCCAGTTCGTCCACCCGGTTCCGTTCCAGGCGCGGAAGACGACTACGTCGTTGTCGCCGTAATTTTCATTCCAGGCCAGGACGGGCGTGCCCGCCGCGTCTAACGTGAGGTTCAGGTTCGCGGCCGGGCGGGGCTGATCGTAGTTGAGCACGCCGCCCATGGGCGTCCACTCCTGCGCGTTCCACTGCCAGGCCTGCACTGTGCGGGCCATGAAGGTGCCCCGGCCGCTGCGTGCCGCGCCGGCGTCGGTGATCAGCGCCAATGTCACTGGTCCGGTCGGATCAGCTGCGAGCTGCACGTCGCGGATGGACGCACCGGTCGGGAGGCGCGGGGGCGTGAGGACGTCCAGGCCAGCCCAGCCGCCCGCAGCAGCGCGGGGCAGGCCGATCAGGAGGACGAGGATGAACAGCGGCATGTTTCGGGGTCGTGGCATCGTACCTTCCTTCCGCCGAGTTGAGCGTGCCTGCATTGTCCAGCCTGGGCCTGTGTCCAGCAACGCGGCTGGCCGATGGAAAGCGCCGGTTCAATCGGCCCGGTGAATAGAACTGGGCTGCCCGGACAAGTGAACGGTCCACGACCGGGGCTCAGGCTGTAGCTGCACCGTGTGCTGCCTGAAGATCACCGGCCAGCGCAGCCAGCCGTTCGCATGGGCTGAGCGGTGTGAGTGGTGTTCCTGTGAGGGGTCCGCGCACTTCAGGGTTCTGACCGGCGTCCCTGGATTGAAGCGTGAAGTGGCGCTCCGGGTCGCCTCACCCAGTTCGTGGGCCCGCCGGGTCACGCTCAGGGCGAGACGTCACTGACGTGAAGGAGTGTCACATGTACCGAGCGGTCAGCACGCACAAGGAACTGCACTTTACCGGCTCTGAACGGGTCCAGGACATCGTGATCGGCATGAGTGACGGTCTCACCGTGCCGTTCGCGCTGGCCGCCGGGCTTTCCGGAGCGGTCGCCAGTGGGCACGTGGTCCTCGTGGCCGGCATCGCGGAGATGGCCGCGGGCAGTATCGCCATGGGCCTGGGCGGGTACCTCGCGGCGCGCAGCGAGCACGAATCGTACGTGGCGGAACGCGCCCGCGAGGTGCGGGAAATCACGGAGAAGCGGGAACTTGAGATTGAGGAGGTGCGGGATGTGTTCCGCGCCTATGGCCTGGACGGCGCGGCCGTGGAATCCGCGACGCAGGCCATCATCAGCCGGCCGGACACCTGGGTCAACTTCATGATGAAAGAGGAACTGGGCCTTGAGGAACCGGACCCAAAACGGGCGCTTCAGTCGGCCTTCACCATCGGCTTGGCGTACATCGCGGGGGGTGTTATTCCCCTGGCACCCTACGCGCTTCAGCTGTCCCTGCAACAGGCGCTGCTGGTTTCGGTGGTGCTGACCCTGATCGCGCTGTTCGTGTTCGGGGCGCTGAAAGGTCGGTTCACCGGAGCGCCGGTGTGGCGCAGCGCCGTGCAGACGATGCTGGTGGGTGCCGCGGCGTCCGGCGCGGCTTTCCTGATCGCGCGGGCCGTCTCCGGGCTGGGGCCTGGCGCCTGAAGTTCCGGCCGACCGGAAGCCGTCACCGCGTCAAGTCATCAGCGTGGCATGAGCGTTCCCCGGCGCAGCGGCAGGAGGGGCGCGGTCCACCCGCCACTCAGGGGGACGAGGTGCGCCGCGAGGACACTCAGGCCCGCAATGACGACGCTGCCCAGAACGTCCAGGGTGTGGTGCGCGCCGACTCCCAGGCGGCCAGCAGCAATCGCCACGGTTCCCACGGCGAACCCCGGCCACCACCGGCCGAGCCACGCGGCCCATCCGGTCAGGAGTGCCGCGACCAGCACGTGATCGCTGGGGAAACCATTGTCGGTCGCGGCGTGCGTCAGGGGAACGTAGTGCTCAGCCAGGAAGGGGCGGGGGTCGTGAACGGCGTGCCCCAGCAGGAGCGTCAGCAGGACGGCCAGCGTGCCGGACAGGCCGATGCGCACGGCAGTGCCCCGGGTCAGGTTCGCGCGCCGAACGATGAGCAGCGCGGCGAACGCAGCCGCGAGGAGCGCGATCAGATCCGCGGCCAGCACCACCATCACCTGCCTCAGTACCGGGGATTGAAGGGCGGCGTGATGCGCGGCCTGCTGGATCGGATCGGTCATGACCGGAGTCTGCACCTCCGCGGCGCCCCAGCCCATCCCCTAAAAGGAGCAGGCCAGGCGGACCGGCGAGGGCGCTGGGAAACCAGTGGCGACAGGGCGAAGGCGGCGCGGCCGTGCTACGGGCGACTCATCTCGCCGTACAGGTGATCAATGCAGTCATCGATGCTGACGAAATACCGCCGCTCGCCCCGCGCGCCGTCCTTCACGGATGCCCGCCACTGGTCATGGTGTACGCCGGGTTCATGCCAGATGCGCAGGATGAGCACACGGTCCGGTGCTACAGGGAGGTCGGGGCCGACTGGATTCTGGGTCATCGTGTCTCCTTGGGCACCCCGGAGCCGGGTTGCGCCGGAGTGCCGCTGACGCTACCCGGGCCACCGTGACCCGCCGATGATGCCCGCCCCATGACCCAGGAACCGCGCGGCGCCCGTGCCTGAAGCGTGGGTACCGGGTGGCGTTCCGTCGGTGTGGCGTCAGGCCGGACTGGGCCGGCGAGGTCCGCCTGACTGATGACCTCGGCCAGCGGTCATGACGTGGTGCGCTGCTGGTAGACCCGCGCCTCGAACGGCTGGAGGGCCGCCGTGGCGTCCGCGCCGTAGTTGCTGATGAGCAGCTGCGCGTCACCTCGCAGGGGCAGGCCGCCGGGCCAGGGTCCGGGCTCGTCACTGAAGTGCAGGACGGTCAGGATTTCCGTGTCGCCCAGCGTGCGGGTGTACGCGTACACGGACGGATGATCCTCCAGAAGGACGTCGTACCGGCCGTCCACGAGGGCCGCCTGCGCCCGCCGCAGCCGGATCAGGGCGTGGTAGTACCAGTACACGGACTGCGGGTCGCGCTGCGCGGCCTCGGCGTTGATCTGCGGGAAGTTCGGGTTGAGCGGCATCCAGGGAACGCCCGTGGTGAAACCGCCGTTCGCCGAGGCGTTCCAGGGAAAGGGCGTGCGGGCGTTGTCACGGCTCTTGCGCCAGATCATGCCCATCACGTCCGCCTCGCTCAGGTCCCGCTCGAACCGGGCCTCGCGGTAGAAGTTCAGGGTGTCCACGTCCCGGTAGTCGTCGATGGAGTCAAAGTGCACGTTGGTCATGCCCAGCTCATCACCCTGGTAGATGTACGGCGTGCCCTGCAACGTGAACAACAGCGTGGCCAGCAGCTTGGCGGACTGAACCCGGTACGGGCCGTCGTTCCCGAAGCGCGACACCATGCGCGGCACGTCATGGTTGGAGAGGTACAGGCTGTTCCAGCCCTGCCCGTGCAGTTCACGCTGCCACCGCCCAAGCAGGTCCCGCAGTTCCGTCAGCGTCCAGGGCCGGGACGTCCAGCGGGGCGCCCAGTGGGTCCGGTCGGTGTCCAGGCGCATGTGGTCAAACTGGAAGATCATGCTGAGCGTCCCGCGTTCCGGGTGCGTGAACTCCGTCGCCTGCACGGGATCCACGCCGGGCGTCTCACCGACGGTCAGCAGGTCGTGGTGCGACAGGACCTCGCGTTTCATCTCCTGGAGGTACTGCTGGAGGTCCGGGCCGTTGAGGAAGTGTTCCTCCGCGATGGGGTACGGCGTGTGGGCGCCGGTCACGTCCGGGAAGTCCGGATTCTTGGAGAGCATGTTGATGGTGTCCATGCGGAACCCGTCGACGCCCAGATCCAGCCAGAAGCGCATCATGTCGAACACGGCCTCCCGCACGGGCGGATGCGACCAGTTCAGGTCCGGCTGTTCAGGCGCGAAGAGGTGCAGGTAGTACTGCCCCGTCTGCTCATCCAGCGTCCAGGCGGACCCGCCGAAGTGAGACCCCCAGTTGTTGGGCGGACCGCCGCCCTCCGCCGGGGGCCGCCAGATGTAGTAGTCGCGGTACGGGTTGTCCCTGGAGGAGCGGGCCTGCTGAAACCACGCGTGCTGGTCACTGGTGTGGTTGACCACCAAGTCCATGATCAGCTTCAGGCCGCGCGCGTGCGCGCCGTCCAACAGGGCCCGGAAGTCATCCATCGTGCCGAATTCCGGCATGATCGCGCGGTAGTCGCTGATGTCGTACCCGTTGTCCACGTTCGGCGAGGCGTAGACCGGGCAGAGCCACAGCACGTCCGCGCCAAGTTCGGCGACATAGTCAAGCTGCTCGGTAATGCCGCGCAGGTCGCCGACCCCGTCGCCGGTGGTGTCCTTGAAGCTGCGCGGGTAGATCTGATAGACGACGCTCTGTTTCCACCAGCTCATGGGCTTCCTCCAGAACCGGGTGCTGGTCCGGCCGGCACGTGCGCCGGAACGCGGAGTCCGGCGCACGCCGGTGAGGTGGATCGTAGCAGGTGCGTGCCGCCCGCAGGACCGGACTCAGACTGCACCCTGAGGCTGAGCCGCGCGGGGAAGACAGGGCCGGGTTGTTCAGGCCAACGCGCGCGAGGAGGCCCGAGTGCCCGGGCCAGAATGAATGCTTCACGGGCTGAAGAGCGACGCTCCGGATACCGTCAGGTGAGAGAGACGGCCCCCGACCGGAAGGGGAAGGACACGGACCGCCGATCAGGACGCGCGGCGCTGGGCGCACGCGGCCGTGCAGCGGCAGGTCGCGCAGGAGGAAGCGGCGCTGGCCGCCTCGGCGCATCAGGGTGTGGTGCAGCGCGTCCAGGCCCGGCAGGGACTCGGCGAGCCGTTGCCGGTCGCTGTAAGGCGGCACCTGGAACTGGGTCTGAATGCCGATCTGTCCCGCGTGAGGGTGCACACGGACCGGGAAGCGGCGGCCCTTGCGGCGCGGGTTCAGGCGCGGGCGTTCACCAGCGGCCCGGACATCTACTTCGCGGCGAACACGTACGACCCAGGCAGCCGCGCGGGCCTCACGCTCATCGCGCATGAGGCGGCGCATGTGGTTCAGCAGCAGCAGGGCCGGGTCGCGGCCGGTCTGGACCCGGACGCTGCGCTGGAAACCGAGGCCGAGCAGCAGGGTGAACGCCTGGGCCACGCGGTGAACGCCGCGCCGCCCACTGCGCCGCTGTCGGACGCTGCGCCAGCAGGAGCGTCCGCCCACGCCATTCCGGGCGCCGCCGTCCAGCGCGTGATCGGCAAGAGCCTCAAACCGAAGCCGCCGTTCCCCACCAGACCGCTCCGCGACGCCTTCATGAACCGCCGGACCGTCAAGAGCCGGCCGCCAGGCGCGCCCATGTACTTCAACAGCGAGTACAAGGCGCTGCTGCAGGGCCTGCACCGGAAGCAGACGCGCTACACGGTCATCCAGGCCCTGGCGAAGGCGGACCGGCGGTACGTGGCCAAGCACGGGAACGCGCGCATCAAGGCGCAGAATGCTGGCACGCGCATCACCACGCACCAGGCCCTGATCACCAAGTTCCAGAACAACGGGTACGCGACCGGCACGCTCCAGAACAAACTGGTCACCAAGCAGCACGGCAGCGCCGTCGACGCCCTGCTGGGCATGGTGCCGTTCACGGATCAGGACCTCGTGAACGTCTCCAAGGTGGGCGACATGTACAGCAACTTCACCACGCACTTCAACAAGGTGCACGCCCCGGCCATGATCCGCACCGCCAGCGCCTGCATCGACGTCAACCACGCCATGGTGACTGCTGATACCTCCGCGTCCGGGAAGTTCTCCGTGTCCACCAAGGGATCGGTCTTCGAGAGTTTCGTGGACAAGACCGTGCTCGGCGGGTACGGCCGGGTCAGCATCACCAGGCAGCTCACCATGCACGCCAGTCGCGATTCGGACAGCTATGACGCCGCCACGCGCACCCTGTACGACGCCAAGTTCTACGACTCCGTCATGGGCAAGAGTACCAACAACCACCAGTACGACGACTACGAACTGATCCTCAGTCAAGGTCTCGACGCGGACGGCGGCGAGCCGATCGACCACGTGTGCTACGTCTTTCCCGATCAGGCCGCGGCGCAGCTCAACGTGGGCCTGAATAAGGTCGTGAAGGTGGGCAAGGACATCCAGGTGGCCTACGTCCGCGCGGGCCAGAACCCCGTCCTGGTTCACGTCTGAGGGGCGCTGGCGCGGACGCCTGGACGGGCACCACCTGCCTCTCCCGCGGGCGAGTGGCGTGGCCGCTCAGGGAGCGCTGAGCAGTCGGATCATCTCGCGGTACCCGGCGCGCTGCGCATGCTGGAGTGGCGTCACGCCCTCCGGGTCCGCCAGCGTGCGGTCCGCGCCGTGCGCGAGCAGGGCCCGCACGATGGCCGTATGCGCGGGGCCCCCGTCGCCGAGGATCACGGCTTCCAGCAGGGCCGTCCAGCCCAGGTTGTTCACGTGATTCACGTCGATGCGGGTCGTGGCCAGGAGTTCCCGGACGTAGTCGAGGTGACCACGGTCCGCCGCAGGGATCAGGGCCGTGCCGCCGAAGCGGTTCGTGCGGGTCAGGTCGGGATGGGCCTTCAGGATCTCCCGCAGCATCGCGACGCTGCCGGTTTCCCCGGTGATCAGCAGGGCGTTGTTCCGGGCGTTGTCCTGGCGGTCCGGGTCGGCCCCGGCGGCCACCAGCACGCGCGCTGCGGCCACGTGATCACCGGCGGCTGCGGCGGTCAGGGCGGTGCGGCCGCTGGCGTCGGCCGCGTCGGGACTGGCGCCGGCCGCCAGCAGCGCCGCCACGCGCCGCGCGTCACCCGCCCCGGCCGCCGCGAGCAGTTGAGCGTTCAGATTGGACACGGACTGGACCTCCTTGGGGGGCCGCGTGCCGCCCGCATGAGCGGCGTGGGGCGGTGCGGCCAGGGTGACCAGCAGGACGGTCAGCGCAGCAGCCCTGAACATGACGTGCCGCGCCCCGTTTACTGGCCCAGCAGGGTCTTGAGGGCGTCCGCGGCGCACTTCTCGTCAATCAGGCCGCTGGGAGCGCCGCCGACGCCGATGGCGCCCACCACGGCGCTGTTCACGCGCACCGGCACGCCCCCGGCCAGCAGGAGGTACCCGGGAATGTCCGCCAGGCCCGGATTGGCCGCCAGCCCCTTGGCCATCTCGCTGGTTAGGTTGCGGCCACTGGCGCTGGTGAAGGCCTTGCCGAAGCTCGCGCCGACCGTGTGCGGCCCGGCCAGTTCAGCGCGGGCCACGGCGAGGGTCACGCCGGAGCGGTCCACGACGGTGGCGGTCACGTGGTACCCGGCCGCGGCGCAGTTCGCCACGGTCTGGGTGGCCAGTTTCACGGCCGTGTCCAGGCTCAGGGTCGCGACCTGCACGGTGGGTGTGGTCGCCAGTTGAACCGGCGTGGGCGCCTGCTGAGCGGCGGCGGACGTGACGAGCAGGGCGGCCAGGGTGACGTGTTTCATGCCGTCATGCTGGCAGCCTGACGGCCGGGACGCCATTCGGGCCTTTCCGGAGGGACCTCCGTACAATTACGGAGCTCCGCGGGGTTCAGGGTCCGTGACCGGCAGGTACGTGCGCATCAGGTCCGCCAAGGACTGCACCTCCAGTTTCTCGAACAGGCTCGCGCGGTGCGTTTCGACCGTGCGGGCACCGATGCCCAGCACGCGGGCACTCTGCTTGCTGGTCTGCCCGGCCATCAGGCCGCCCAGCACCTCGCGTTCCCGCTCGGTCAGGCGGGCCAGCCGGGCGCGGGCTGGACCGAGCGCCTCCGCCTGCGCCCGGCGCTGCTGATGCTGATGCAGGGCCCGCTGCACCGCTTCGAGCAGCGCCGTCTCGTCCACGGGTTTCTCCAGGAAGTCCACCGCGCCCTGCTGGAAGGCCCGGCGGCACAGGTCCACGTTGCCGTGCCCGGTCAGAATGATGACGGGCAGGTCCACGCCCCGCGCCACAAGCTGCTCCTGAAGCTGCAGGCCACTCACGTGCGGCATGCGGATATCGAGCAGCAGGCAGCCCACGTCCTGCGGCGTCAGGCTGTCCTGGAGCGCCACGCCGTCCGCGAAGGCCTGCACCGGCAGGCCCACGGTGCTGAGCAGGAAGCTCAGCGCGTCCCGCACACCCGCGTCGTCATCCACGAGGTACACGGTCGGTTCAGGAGTCCGGGTCACCGGTCCATTGTGGCAGCGTGAGCGTGAAGCGCGCGCCGCCCGCCACCGCGTTCTCGCCGCTCAGGTCCCCGCCCATGCCCTGGGCCAGCGTCTGCGAGAGGGACAGGCCCAGCCCCAGCCCCTCCCGCTTGCTCGTCTGGAACGGCTGGAAGAGGTTCGCCAGCGCGGCCCCGGTCAGCCCCGCGCCGCTGTCCTGCACGGTCAGTGCCCAGCTGGTCTCTGCCGACCTGACACGCAGGCTCAGGTGGCGCCTCGGCACCCCCGCCATGGCCTCCAGCGCGTTGCGCACCAGATTGAGCAGGATCTGCTCCACCTGCACCGGGTCACCCGTCACGAACGCCGCGGTGGGCAGCGGGGCGTCCACCTGAACGTCCAGGCGGGTCAGGTCCGCCTGGCAGAGGGTCAGGATGTTCCGCGCCGCCTGCACCAGATCCACCTTCACCCGCTGCGCCGGCGCGCGCCGCACCAGCGTGCGCAGCCGCGCGATGATCTCCGCGGACCGCTGCGCCTGGGTCACCATGCCCTGCACCGCCTGGCGCGCCCGCGTCAGGTCCGGCTCCGCCTGATTCAGCAGCCGCAGGCTGGCCTGACCGTAACTCACGATCGCCGTCAGCGGCTGGTTCAGCTCGTGGGCCAGTCCGGCACTCATCTCCCCGAGCGTCGACAGGCGCGACACGTGTGTCAGCGTCGCCTCGTGCTCCCGCACGCGCCGCTCCCCGGCGTCCAGTTGCGCCAGCATGCGCTGCTGGAGCGGCCCCACCTCGCGCAGCGTCAGCACCCGGCCCAGCAGGTGCCCGCCCTCCCCGGTCAGAGGCGTCAGGCCGCCCTCGACCAGGACCCGCTGCGCGCCGCGTTGCAGGGCCGTGCCGTCTGGCAGGGCCACGGCCGCCCGGGCCTGCCAGAATCCCGCTGCGTCGAACGGCGCCTGCGACAACGTGGCCTGAAACTGGGCCGCGCTCCCGATGGCCTGACCCACCTGCAGGCCATCCAGAATGCGCCGCGCCGCCGGGTTCGCCTGCACGACCACGCCGCCCGCGTCCAGCACCACGATGCCGTCCGTGCTGGCCTGCACGATGCCCTGCGCGCGGCGCCGCTCGTCCAGCAGCGTCCGTTCACTGCGCGCCCGGACGATCAGGGCCCGCGCCAGCCCCCACGCGAGCAGGGCCGTGACGGCCACCCACGCCAGCAGCTCCCCCCAGGGCCAGACGGTCCAGGCGTACGCCCGTTCAAAACGGACCGGGAAGGGCTCGAGTGCCGTCCCGAGCCGCTTGTCCACGCTGAAAGCCCACGCGGCGTGCCGCACCGGCGCGGCCTGCCCCAGCACGAGCGCGCCACCGTCCGGGCGGAACAGCTGAACCGTCAGCGGCTCCTCGGGCAGGTCCCGGGCCGGCAGCAGGGCGCCCGCATTCACCCACACGCGCGCGCGCCCCAGGCTCAGGGCGTACCGCGCGCCGCTGCCCGCAGGCCAGTGCACCGACGGGCCGGGCGACGGTGAGAACGGCAGGAGCGGCAGGGCCGCCCGGCCCGGCGCGACCAGCTGACAGCCGGCCGCCGCGCAGGACTCCACCGCCACGATCTGCCGGTACGGACGGATGAGGGTCTGCACGGACCCCCGGAGCGTCCCAGCCGGCAGGTCCTGAGTCAGAAGGGCCGACACGGCGTGCAGCACCGTTTCCTGCTGCTCCATCCGCTGCGACAGCACCCGGTGCAGAACGCGGGCATCCAGATCGAACGCCGCCCGCAGGGCCGCGCGCTGCCCGCTGACCAGCCCCCAGGCGCCCAGCGCCGTGACCGCCAGCCACAGGGGCAGCGTCCACATCCAGACCGGCCGGGGCATGCCGCCCAGGGTACCGGTTCTTCCAGCGCCGCGCCGATACCGTCCAGGGCTGTCCGGCCCGGGGCGGCGCGTCCAGTCCCCGGTGCATCACGGCCGCAGGTCCAGATGAACACCACGCGCTGGACGTTCCGCACAGGCCGCCCAGAGCCACAGCGCGCAGCCCAGCCCCTGCGCCACCCCGGCCACGCCGAACCACACGGGTAGCGGCGCGCGGTCCAGCAGCGGCGCGACCAGCAGCAGACTCAGCGGCATGCCCACGGTCGACACCATGCCCAGCACACTGAACACCCGCCCCAGGAACGCCTGCGGCACCAGCTCCTGCATCAGCGTCTGAAACGGCGTGTTGATCAGACCAAACCCGAACCCCAGCGCCCCGGCCGCCGGGAGCAGCGCCGCAGGCTGCGGCAACGCCCACATCAGCCCGTACGCGCCCGCCGTCACCGCCAGGCCCACCGTGATCAGCCGCCGCGAGTCCAGGCGCGTGGCCAGCAGCGCCACCAGCGCCCCGGCCGCCATCACGCCCACACTTTCCAGCACCAGGAACGTCCCGTACCCCGCCGCCGTCCCGCCGCCCCCGGCGAACAGCTTCGGCAGGGCCGCCGTGACCGGCGCCAGCCCCGCGTTCAGCAGCAGGGCGATCACCGGCGCCAGCGTCAGCGTGCGCGAGCGGCCCATCACCCGCAAGCCGGCGCTCACCTCCGAGAGCAGGCCCGCTGGCCGCTCCGCCGCGCCCGGCGCCGCCCGGTCCGGCAGGGTCACCAGGCCCATCAGGGCGGCCATCAGCAGGAAACTCACGCCGTCCAGCAGGATCGCCAGCGGCGGGGACCAGCGCGTGACAATCCACCCGCCCGTCAGGCTGCCCAGCAGCCACGCCCCGCGACTCACACTGCTGAGCACCGCATTCGCACGTGCCAGCGCGCCAGCCGGCACCAGCAGGGGCACGGCGGCGCTGCTGGCCGGCGCCGCAAACAGGCCCACCAGGCCCGTCAGGACCGCCACGCCATTGATCAGCGCGAGCGGCACCTCACCCCACCGCAGCGCCGCGGCGCCCACACCCAGTTGCAGCGCCCCACGGATCAGGTCCGACGCGATGACCGGCCCCCGCAGATTCCAGCGGTCCACCAGCGCCCCCGCCAGCGGCATCAGCAGGTTCGGCAGGAGCGAACACGCCAGCGTCACGGCCATCTGCCCGGCCGAACCGGTCTGATGCAGCACCAGGAAACTGAGGGCCAGGCCGGCCACGGCGCTGCCGAACTGAGACTGGGCGGTCCCGATCAGCCAGACGGTGAAACTACGGTTCCAGAGAGAGCTGGGCATGCCGGCCAGTGTGCCGACGCCCCAACCTGAAAAAACACCGCACATTTCAGGTTGACGCGCCCTACAGTGACCGCGTGACACCGCATGAAGTGGCCACGTCCCGTCAGGCAGCCCTGCTGCTGCGCCCAGACCTGCGGCCCCTCCTGAACTACCTGATGCAGGACGCCCGCAGCGCCGCGGACGTCGCCCGGCACCTGAACCTCACGCTGGCGCAGGCGTCCTACCAGGTGAGCAAGCTGCACGCCGCCGACGTGGCCACCATCGAGCGGATCGACGCGCGGGCCGGACGACCCGTGAAACGCTACCGCGTGCAGCCCCGGTGGTTCATTCCCTACGACGTGACCGCCGAGGACACGCTGGACGGCTTCTGGCTCACGCAGATCAGCCCGCGCATGGAACGCATCTCCAGTTTCGCAGCCGCACAGCTGCGCGCCCACTCGCCCTCCTGGGGCCTGTGGCTCTCCGGGCACAGCGGTCAGAGTCACCTCGAAATCGGTGACGCCGGCGGACCCGCCCGCAGCATCTTCGAAGGAGACGAACCCCTGATGCTGACCATCGCAGGCCTGCGCCTGACCGAACCGAACGCCCGGCGCCTGAAACGCCTGCTGCTGGACCTGCTCGCCGAGGGCAGCGCCCTCGAAACGCCCGGCGCCACCCCCTACACCCTCAGCCTGATGCTCGTCCAGGGCAGCGCGGAGTAAGCAGAGACGCAGGATTATGAGGCAAACCGGCTGGACAGGGTGAACGCCGCACTTCACCACAGCAGCCTGTGCCGTATGTAAAGCCATCTCGGCCCTGCTGAACGCGCGGCGGGCCTCTGCATCTGAGGTGCGGCGGGTGCGTGGGCCGTAGGCTGAGGGCATGATTCAACTTGATCACGCTGGGACGCCCGGCGCAGTGACCTACCGCCGCGGGGGCCTGGACGAGAGCCGGCACGAGATTCATGTGGCCGTGGTGACCCCGGGCGGGCAGCTGCTCGGAGCCTGCGGTGACCCTGCGCTGGTCACGTTCCCGCGCAGTACGAGTAAGCCGGTGCAGGCCCTGCCGCTGGCCCTGGCCGCCCCGGACCTGCCGGCGGATGAACTGGCGATCGCGTGCGCCAGTCACGCCGGAACCCCGGCGCACCTGGAGGTGGTGACGCGCCTGCTGGCCCGTTCGGGCAGTCGCGTGGAGGACCTGCGCTGCGGCACTCACCCGCCCTTCGACGCCCATGCCGCGGCCGAGTTGATCTGTGCGGGGCAGTCACCCACGCCCCTGCATCACAACTGCTCAGGTAAGCACGCCGGGATGCTGCTGAGCTGCGTGCTGAACGGCTGGTCCCGTGAAGGGTACGCGGCGCCCGATCATCCGCTGCAGGTGCGGATCCGTCAGGCTCATGCGGAGCTGGCTGGGGTCGAGCCGGGCGAGGTGCAGGCGGGGACGGACGGATGCAGCGTGCCGGCGTTCGCGCTGCCGCTGACCGGCATGGCCCGGGTGTTCGCCCGGCTGGCCGACCCGGATGCGGCGCCCGCCCTGCGCCGGATCGCCGCGGCCATGACCGCCCACCCTGATCTGGTCGCCGGTCCAGGGCGACTGGACACCACCCTGATGCCGCAGGTGGACGGCCTGGTGACCAAGATGGGCGCCGAGGGCTTTTTCGGTCTGGGCCTGCGGGAGAGTCGCCGCGGTCCGGTGGGCGTGGCGTTCAAGATCGTCGACGGTGGCGAGCGGGCGCGGCCTCACGTGGCGCTGGCGGTGCTTGAGGCGCTCGGCGTGCCCCTGACCCCGGCGGCGCGGGCGCTGGCGCCCGTCACGCAGCACAACTGGGCCGGGCGGGAGGTGGGGGAGGTGCGGGTCACGTTGCCTTGGACGTGGCACGCCTGACGGGTGGGCGCCCGGCTGAATATGGTGGCCGCGTGATTAGGGGTGCAGGGCTGGGTTCGTGGCGTCACCGACAGTTCAGCGGACCGTGCGCGACGGGTCTCGCGGGCTGAAGAGGCCCTGGCGTTCAGGCGCCGGACGGGCGCGGGGTGAGGCGGGCGTACCCTGGACCGGTGCTCTGCCGGGTCGGGTCACCGCCTGACCTTTGAAGGGGTCGCGGGTTCCGGTGGGAACAGCTCCCTGAACTGGCGGGGCGTGACGCCGACCGCGGCCTTGAACACCCGGCTGAAGGCGCTGTGGTCGAAGTAGCCGCATTCCACGGCGACGCGCGCCACGGGCCAGGCGGTCGTCTGCAGGAGCCGGGTGGCCGCCTCGACCCTCGCGCGCATCAGCAGCTGGCTGGGCGTGACGCCGTACACGCGTTTGATCTGGCGTTCGAAGGTGACCAGGCTCATCTGGTTGCGCGCGGCGAGGTCCGCGATGGAGAGCGGGCGCGCGTAGTGCTCCTGGATGTGCGCCACGGCGTCGGCCAGGGCGGTGCCGCTGCCGGGGGACATAGCGAGGTCCCGTGAGATGCCGATCAGGCCCAGGGTCGCGCCGCCCGGGTCGTGCACGGCGCGCTTGGTGGTCAGGCACCAGCCGGACCGCCCGCCGGTGTACAGGTGCCGTTCCAGGTGCTCGGTGAGGGGTTTGCCCGCCAGGACTTTCAGGTCCTGCTGGGTGTAGCGGTCGCCCAGCGCGGCGGGGAAGAGGTCACTGGCCTGCCGCCCGGTCAGGGCTTCGGGGCTGCGCAGGTGCAGGCGCCGAAGGAGGGTGTCGTTGCCGTACACGTAGCGGCCCTGGTCGTCCTTGATGAACGCGACGGTGTCCGGCAGGAAGTGCAGCAGGTCCAGGAGGGCCAGCAGGCCGGGGCTGCTGAAAGCGTCAGGGAGTGGAATCGGGCGCACAGGGTCCTCCGGGTTCACTATGCCGCCCCGCGCCGGTCCCGGGCGGCACCTGATCCGTGTGGGGGCGGCGCCCTGATCCGGCGGGGTGAGGACTGTGCAGAATGCGTCGCGTCAGGCCGGGATTCTGTACAAGACGGGCCGGGCGCCGCTGCCTATCGTGAAGGCATGGTTCAATTCAGTCCGGCGCGCGCCACGCGGCGTGTGCGCTTCATCGATTCTCACACGGCGGGCGAGCCGACCCGGGTCGTGCTGGACGGCTTCCCCTCGCTGCCCGGCGCGACGCTGGCCGAGCAGCGTCAGGCCCTGGGGGGCGACTTCGACGCGTGGCGCGGCCTCGTGAACCTCGAGCCGCGCGGGAATGACGTGCTGGTCAGCGCGCTACGCGTGCCCGCCCGGGCGCCGGGCTGCGTGGCGGGCGTCATCTTCTTCAACAATGTGGGCCCGCTGGGCATGTGCGGGCACGGCACCATCGGCCTGGTGACCACGCTGGCGTACCTGGGTGAGATCGGGCCGGGCGCGCACCGCATCGAGACGCCGGTGGGTGTGGTCGCGGCCACGCTGCGTGACGACGGCCGCGTGAGTGTACAGAACGTCCCGGCCCACCGCGCCCGGCGGGACGTCACGGTGAGCGTGCCGGGCCTGGGGGACGTGCGCGGGGACGTCGCCTGGGGCGGCAACTGGTTTTTCATCACGGAGGTGGACGGCCGCGGGCTTCACGTGGACCACGTGGCGGACCTCACCGACCGGGCCGCCCGGATCCGGCAGGCGCTCTGCGCGGCGGGCGTGACGGGTGACGGCGGCTCGGAGATCGACCACATCGAACTGTCCGGCCTGGTGGGTGGCGTCTCCCGGAATTTCGTGCTCTGCCCCGGGAACGCGTACGACCGCAGCCCCTGCGGAACCGGCACGAGCGCCAAGATCGCGTGCCTGGCCGCGGACGGTCAGCTCGCCCCGGGCGAGCGGTGGGTGCAGCAGAGCGTGATCGGCACAGAATTTGAAGGCGAGTACCGCTGGGCGGACGGTCAGGTGCAGCCCACGATCACGGGCCGCGCCTACGTCACCGCCGAAGGTGAACTGATCGTGCAGCCCGGCGATCCGTTCGCCTGGGGCATCCGGCCCGGGGCTGAGCCGCAGGCGGCCTCCCGGTGACGGGACAGGCCGTGGTGGTGGGCGGCGGTATGGTCGGCGCGGCCTGCACGGACGTCCTGGCCCGCCTGGGCTGGCAGGTCACGGTCGTGGAGTCCGGCGCGGTCGGGGGAGGGGCAACCGCGGCCGGCATGGGTCACTTGGTGGTCATGGATGACAGTCCGGCGCAGCTGGCGCTGACCAGTTTAAGCCTGACCCTGTGGGACGCCCTGGCGCCGCAGCTGCCCGCCCAGGCGGAGTACCGCCGGTGCGGCACCCTCTGGATTGCCAGTGATGAGACCGAGGTGCGGGGCGCGCAGCCCAAGCAGCGGCAGTACCACGCCGCTGGCCGGGACGCGACCCTGCTGGACGCGGCGGAACTCGCGCGGCTGGAACCGGCGCTGCGGGGGGGGCTGGCGGGCGCGCTGCGCGTGCCGGGCGACGCGGTGGTGTACGCCCCGGTCGTCGCCCGGTTCCTGATCGAGCGGGCCGGCGCGCAGGTGCGCCGCGACGAGGTGACCGCCCTGGAGGACGGGTGCGTGCGCCTGCACCGCGGCGGACCGCTGCGGGCTGATCTGACCGTGGTGGCGGGCGGTGCGGAAGCGGCCCGGCTGCTGCCCGAGGTGCCGCTGCGTCCCCGGCGGGGCCAGCTGGTGATCACCGAGCGCACCGACCTGCCCGTGCGGCATCAACTGGTGGAACTCGGGTACCTCCGGAGCGCGCACGGCAGTGACGAGGACAGCGTGGCGTTCAACGTGCAGCCGCGCCCCACCGGGCAACTGCTGATCGGGTCCAGCCGGCAGTTCGGTCCGGCCGGCCGCGACATTGACTGGGCCCTGCTGCGCCGCATGCTGGGCCGCGCCGCGGAGTTCCTGCCGGCCCTGGCTGACCTGTCGGCGCTGCGCATCTGGACGGGGCTGCGCAGCGCCACCCCCGATCACCTGCCGGTGGTGGGATTCCACCCGGACCGGCCCGGCCTGTACCTCGCCGTGGGGCACGAGGGCCTGGGCATCACCACGGCCCTGGGCACCGCGGCGCTGCTGGGCGCGGACATCACGGGCGGGGCGTCCCCGCTGCCCGGCGTGGATCTCGGCCTCGGGCGTTTTACTGGAGCCCTTCATGCCTGAACTGACCGTAGAGGGCCGCGCGGTCACCGTGGCGGACGGCGTGACGGTCCTGGCAGCACTGCAGAACCTGGGCTTGCACGTCACGCGCCGCAGCGGGCGCGGTGAGGCGCGCGGCGCGCTGTGCGGCATGGGCGTGTGCGCCGAGTGCCGCGCGCTGGTGAACGGCGTGCTGGTCCGCACCTGCCTCACCACCGCGCAGGCGGGCCTGACCGTCGAGCGGGTGGCGGAGGTGCGCGGTGACCGCTGAGCGCGCCGACGTCGTGGTCGTGGGGGCCGGACCCGCTGGCCTGCAGGCGGCCCGGACCGCCGCGCAGGGCGGCGCGGCCGTCCTGCTGCTCGACGCCGGGCCCGGTCCGGGCGGGCAGATCTGGCGTGGCCTGAGCCCCGCGCAGGCCGGCGTAGCCGGGGCGCTCCTGCGGGACGTGCAGGCCCTAAAGGTCACGCACCTGAGCCGCGCCGAGGTGAGCCTGGCCACCGCCGGGCCCGCCGGAGGCTACGACCTCGTCGTGGTCACGCCGGGCGGCCTGCGCCACATTCACGCGCCGAAACTCATCCTGGCCACGGGCGCCACGGAACGGTTCCTGCCGTTCCCCGGCTGGACCCTGCCGGGCGTGGTGGGCGCCGGCGGCCTGCAAGCCATGACCAAGAGCGGCCTGGTCATCCGGGGCCAGCGGGTTGTGGTGGCCGGCACCGGGCCGCTGCTGCTCGCGGTGGCGGCCAGTCTCCGGGATAGGGGCGCGCAGGTGGTGGCGGTGGCCGAACAGGCCCGCTGGCCCGACCTGGCCCGCTTCAGCCTGCGCGCCAGCCGCCTGCCCGGCAAGGGGCGCGAGACGCTGGCCCTCGCCACGCGCCTGCGCGGCGTGCCCGTCTGGCCCGGCACGTACCCCCTGCGGGCCGCCGGTGAGGACCGCGTGACGTCCGTGACCCTGCGCCGCGGCCAGCGGACCGTGACGCTGGACTGTGACTGGCTGGCCGTGGGTTTCGGCCTGGTGCCGGACACGCGCCTGGCGGTCCTCCTGGGGTGCGAATTGCAGCGCGGCGCCGTGCAGGTCGGGGATCAGCAGCAGACCAGCCGCCCGGACCTCTACGCCGCCGGCGAGCTCACCGGGGTGGGCGGGGTCGACCAGGCGCTCTTGGAGGGCTTCACGGCAGGCTGCGCCGCCACGGGTCAGCAGGAGCGGCTGGCGGCGGTCGCTGACCGCGCCGCGGCCCTGCGCGCCTTTCAGGGCACGCTGGAGCGCTCCTTTGCCCTGCGGCCCGAACTGCGGGCGCTGCCTGAACCGGACACGGTCGTCTGCCGCTGCGAGGACGTTCCCTTCAGCGCGCTGCACCGCTGCGCCTCCTGGACGGACGCGAAGATCCAGACGCGCTGCGGCATGGGCGCCTGCCAGGGCCGCGTGTGCGGCCCGGCCACCACGGCCCTCTTCGACTGGATCTTCACCGGCGTGCGGCCCCCCCTGACGCCCCTGCGGCTCTCGGATCTCTTGCAGGCTGCCGAGCCCCGGGCTGAACCGCCCCGCCCGGCCGCTCCCACCCCCCCCGCCCCCACTCCATTTCCCGAGGAGGAAATCGCATGACCCAGCCCACACTGTTTGAAGGTGTTTTTCCCGCCATCACCACCCCGTTCCAGGCGGACGGGACGGTCGATCACGACTTCCTGAGTGAACACGCCCGGTGGATGATGCGCGCCGGCAGCCGCGGCATCGTGCCCCTGGGGTCCCTCGGTGAGGGCAACACCCTGGAAGAAGCCGAGAAGACGGCCGTGCTGCGCACCCTGGTCAGCGCGCTGGGGAGCGCCCCGGTGATCCCGGGTATCGGCAGCCTCAGCACGGCCGGCGCGGTGCGGCTCGCCCAGGCCGCCCAGGACGCCGGCTGCCAGGGTCTGATGGTTCTGCCGCCCTACGTGTACACCAGCGACTGGCGCGAGATGAAAGCGCACATGGCGGCCGTGATCAGCGCCACCGACCTGCCCGTCATCCTGTACAACAATCCCATCGCGTACCGCACGGACTTCCAGCCGGCCCACATCCTGGAACTCGCGCAGGAGCACGCCAACGTGCGCGCCGTGAAGGAATCCAGCGCGGACGTCCGCCGCGTGACCGCGCTCGCCGCCACGCTCCCCGCGCACGTGGAACTGATGGTCGGCGTTGACGACCTGCTGCTCGAAGGCGTGGCGGCCGGCGCGACCGGTTGGATCGCCGGCCTCGTCAACGCCTACCCCGCCGAGAGCGTGCAGCTGTTCAACTTGGCCAGGGGCGGCCAGCTGAAGGAGGCCGCTGACCTGTACCGCTGGTTCCTGCCGCTGCTGCGCCTGGACACCGGCATCAAGTTCGTGCAGCTGATCAAGCAGGTGCAGGCTGAGGTGGGGCGCGGCAGCGCCCAGGTCCGCGCGCCCCGCCTGCCGCTGACGCCCGACGAGGTCCGCGAGGTGCAGGGCTTGGTCGCGCAGGCCTCGGCCCGGCAGCCCGCGCTGGTATGACCGCCCCACGCACCTTCCACGCGGTGAACCCGGCCACGGGACGCCCCCTGGAGCCCGGCTTCCCCGTGACCTCCCCGGCCGAACTGGACCGGTTGGTGGGCGCCGCCGGGCAGGCCGCCCGGCCGTACGCCCGCTGCCCTGGCGCGCGCCGGGCCGAGTTCCTGCGGGCCGCGGCCGATCAGCTCACCGCGCGCACCGAGGACCTCGTCCGGTGCGCGGCGCAGGAGACTGCGCTGCCCGAAGCCCGCCTGCGCGGCGAAGTGCAGCGCACCGCGCATCAACTGCGGCTCTTCGCCGACACGGCCGAGGAGGGCTCCTGGGTGGACGCGCGGCTGGACCGGCCCGACCCGCAGCGCACGCCCCCCAGACCGGACCTGCGCAGCCTGCGGGTGCCGCTGGGCCCGGTCGCGGTGTTCGCCGCCAGCAACTTCCCCCTGGCATTCAGCGTCGCGGGCGGCGACACGGCGTCCGCGCTGGCGGCAGGCTGCCCGGTCGTGGTCAAGGCCCACCCGGCGCATCCCGGCACGTCTGCCCTGGCCGCCCGCGCCCTGATGGACGCAGCGGAGGCCACCGGCATGCCCCGGGGCGTTTTCGGCGTGGTATACGACGACGGCTTCGACCTCGGGCTCGCCCTGGTCCGCCACCCACTCATCCGCGCCGTGGGGTTCACTGGCTCGCGCGCCGGGGGCCTGGCCCTGCTGGCCGCCGCCCAGGCGCGCCCCGTGCCGATTCCGGTCTTCGCAGAGATGAGCAGCGTCAACCCCGTGATCCTGAGCGAGTCGGCCCTCACCGCCGGCGGTGACGCCCTCGTCCAGGGGCTGGCCGGCAGCGTCAGCGGCTCGGGCGGCCAACTCTGCACCCAGCCGGGCCTGATCTTCGTGCCCGCCGGCCCGGCCGGCGATCACTTCCTGCGCCAGCTGGCCGCGCGTCTGGACGCCACGCCCGGGTGCACCCTGCTCTCAGGCGGCATTCACGCGGCCTTCACCGCCGGCACGGCCGCCCTGGCCACGCAGGCGGACGTCCGGCCCCTGCACGCAGCTGTCCGTGACAGCCCAGCAGCGCACAGTCAGCTGTTCGAAGTGGACCTCCCGGGTCTCCGCGCGGCCCCAGAGCTGACCCGTGAGGTCTTCGGTCCGGTCAGCCTCGCTGTGCGCTACGGGCACCTCACCGACCTGCCCCCGGTCCTGCAGGCCATGGAGGGCCAGCTGACCGCCACCCTGCACGCTCGCCCCGACGAACTGCCCGCGTGGCAGCCCGTCCTGGACGTCCTGACGGACCGGGCCGGGCGCGTCATTCTTAACGGCTTCCCCACCGGCGTCGAGGTCGGGCACGCAGTGGTGCACGGCGGGCCCTTCCCCGCCACCAGCGACGGCGCCAGCACCAGCGTCGGCACGCGCGCCACCGACCGCTTCACCCGGCCCTTCGCCTACCAGGATTTCCCCGACCACACGCTGCCGCCAGAACTGCAAGACGCCAACCCCCTCGGCCTCTGGCGCCTCGTGGACGGCGTCCGGACCCAGCGCCCCCTGACCCCGGAGTGTTCACCATGAAAACTGCCGCCCTGCTGCTCCTGACCGCCGCGCTGACCGGCACCGCCAGCGCCCAGACGACCATCAAGCTCGCCACCATCTCCCCCCTGTCCGGCCCGCAGTCCGACATGGGCCTCCAGCTGCGCAACGGCACGCAACTGGCCGTGAACGCCTACAAGGCCAAATTCAAGGCGCTCGGCTTCGACCTGCAACTCGTCGCGTACGACGACCAGGCCGATCCCGCCACCGGCACGGCCGCCGCGCGCAAACTGGTGGCCGACCGGGACATCCTCGCCGTCGTCGGCACGCTGAACAGCGGCGTGGCCATTCCCGTCAGCAGCGTCCTGGCCAGCAGTCACGTGACCATGGTGTCTCCCCTGAACACCGCCAACGAGGTCACCGACCGCGGCCTGAAGAACGTCAACCGTATCGTCGCCCGCGTGGACGCCCAGGGACCCGCCGCCGCGAGATTCATGATCAACTCCCTCAAGGTCCGCAAGGTGTACCTCCTGAACGACAAGACCACGTTCGGCGAGGGCCTCGCCGGGGAAGTCGAGCGGGCCCTCCAGGCCGGCGGCGTGCAGATCCTGGCGAACGAAGGGACCGAGGAGAAAACGGACTTCTTCAGCGTCGTCGCCAAGATCAAGTTGCAGAAACCGGACGCCATCTACTTCGGCGGCATGTACAGCCAGGCGGGCGTCTTCGCCAAGCAGCTGCGCGAGGCGGGCATCCTCACGCCCATCGTCGGCGGCGACGGCTTCGACAGTGCCGACCTGCTGACCATCGCCGGCGCCGGCGCCGAACGGATCTACTTCACGACCATCGCCGCGCCGCCCGCCTCGCTGCCCGCCGCGGCCACCCTGGCCACGCAGTACCAGAAGACGTTCAGCCGTCCCCTCCAGGGCTTCGGGATGTTCTCCTACGACGCCGCCAGCGTGGCCCTACAGGGCATCCTCGCGGCCATGCCCGCCAAAGGCACCCGGCCAAGCCGGGAACAGGTCGAGCGGGCCACGCGGAACCTGACGGTCACCGGCCTCATCTCCGGCACGGTCAGCTTCAACAGCGTCGGCGACCGCAGGAACGTCAAGCTGTACGTCCTCCAGGTCACCAACAAGACCTTCAAGCTGGACACCACAGTCGACGTGGTCTCGCGGCCCTGAACGCCAGCGGGCAGCCACGCCGAGTCCCGAGTCACGCCGCGCCCGCCCGCTGCGCCGGTCAAGTCCCCGGCCCGCTGATCGGCCCCAGGAGGAGTGAATGTCCGCGACGTACCCCCCGACCACCGGTGCATCCAGCCGCGCCGCCCTGCTGACCACCTGCGCCACCTGCACGCGGCAGGCCTGGCGCCGCCTCACCGCCTGCACCTCCGTCCTGTGGCGGCGGACCTGGCCCGACCACGAGGTCCTCGCCGAACGCTGGGACCTCTGGGCCATCCACAACCACTGATGTAAAAACCCGGCACTTGGGGTTACCGCGCCCGGCCGGGACATCAGCACCAGCGGCCCGGAACGCTTCCTGTGGGGGCCGCTGGCCGACATCAGTACCCGAGCCTGCACGCCCTCCAGCCAACTGCGGGGTCTCCAGGCTCCTTCTGGGCTGGCCCGGCGGGCCGGGAAGGGCAGCTCCACCCTTCCCTTGACTTGGCACCGCGTGACAGCTCCGACGGCCTGGGCGCCCGCGCACGTTCAGCGCGGGAGAACGCGCACTTCACAGCCCGGCGATCGCACATACTGCGGAGCGATGACCCCCGCAGACCTCACCCACCGGCTGCGTCGCCTCGGCCTTCAGGGGCCGCCGGCCACCCTGGACGATCCGCAGGGCCTGCTCCGGCAACTGGAACAGACCGTCCAGCTGCTTGAGGACGCCACGGAGACCCTGACGGCCGTGCAGGTCGCCTACGATCACACGGCGAGCCTGCTGGCCGTGCTCAGCGTCGACGGGCGGCTCCTGAACGTGAACCGCGCCGCTCTCGACCTGATTCAGGCCGCGCGGGAGGACCTGATCGGCCAGCCCTTCTGGACCACGCCCTGGTGGCGCAGCTCGCCCGCCGCGCAGCAGCAGCTTCAACAGGACATCGGCCGGGCCGCCGGTGGCGCCGTCATCAGCGGCGTCCTGCACCTGCACCTCGCGGACCGGACCGTGACCGTCGAGTACCACCTGATCCCCGTGCGCCGTCAGGGGCAGTTCACTGGCCTGCTGGTCGAGGGCCGGAACGTGACCGAACACGCCCGGCTCGTCGAGACCCTGCACCAGGAGCGGGCCTTCCTGAACGCCGTGCTGGACCACATGCAGGACGGCGTTGTGGCCTGCGACGCGCACGGCACCCTGACCGTCTTCAACCGGGCCACGCAGGACATGCACGGCCTGCCGCAGCGGCCCCTGTCCCCCGAGGACTGGAGTGGCGCGTACGACCTCTTCCAGGCGGACGGCCACACGCCGCTGCGGCCGGAACAGATTCCGCTGTACCGGGCGCTGCACGGAGAAGCCGTTCAGGACAGCCTGATGGTGATCCGCCCGGCGGCGCGCGCGCCACTCCTGATCAGTGCGTCCGGGCAACCCCTGCGCGGCGAGGACGGTTCACTGCTCGGCGCGGCGGTCGTGATGCGGGACGTCACTGACGAGCAGGCCAGTCGCGCGCAACTGGAGCATGCCGCCACGCACGACGCCCTGACGGGCCTGCTCAACCGCGCCGCATTGACCGGCGCCCTGCACAGCAGCCAGAAACCGGGGCGGCACCGGGACGTAGCTGCGCTGCTCTTCCTCGACCTGGACGGCTTCAAATCCATCAACGACGCGCACGGGCATCACGTGGGTGACGAGGTGCTGCAGGTGGTGGCCCGGCGCCTGACCAGCAACCTGTACGGGGGCGACCTGGTCGCCCGGCTCGGCGGGGACGAATTCGTGGCGGTCCTGGCCGGTCCGTGCACCGCCACTCAGGCGCAGATGGCCGCCGAGCGAGTCCTGGCGGGCCTCCGGGCGCCGGTGATGAGCAGTGCCGGCACGCTGCACCTCTCGGCGTCCATTGGCCTCGTCACGGACCTCCGCGGCGCCTCCCCAGACGAACTGCTGGACCGCGCCGACCGGGTGATGTACCAGGCCAAGAAGGCGGGGAAGAACCGGGTCGTGCCCGAGGAGCCCTGAGGCGGGCGGCGGGGCCAGCGGAGCGCCAGCAGGGGGAGGGATGGCAGGTCCATCCTGCATGCAACTCGCTGGGCCCACGGCGTCCAGCCGTAAAGAGAATGCTACGGAACGCCCCCTCCATCCGTTGAAGGACTGCTGCGGTCCGCATCGCTCGTGCTCGCCCCGTCCCCTAGGTCGGGTGGAGTCCAGGCGGCCTAGGTGGACTCCTGCCAATGTGTTCAGTCCCTCCTCGAATGGAGGCTGACCCGGCCCGATCTGCTCGGAAGCTCGGCTGCACGGTCTGTCCGGGTTGACGCTTGCACCCGATCAACGGATCGCCTATCGTGTGAACGATCACAGGAGAAGGTATGTCTGCTACCGCCGCACCACCACGCGTCACCATCCACGATGTCGCCCGGCACGCTGGTGTGTCACATCAGACGGTGTCCCGGGTGCTCAATGAACACCCCAGCGTTGCCCCCACCACGCGGCACAGGGTGCTGGAGGCCATTCAGGTCCTGCGCTACCACCCGAACCTCGCCGCGAGAAGTCTGGTCACGCAGCGGTCCGGCACGCTGGGCATCGTCGGACATGGCCTGCCGCACTACGGCCCGGCCCAGATGATGGTCAATATCGAGCAGGCCGCCCGCAGCCGCGGCTACAGCGTCACCCTGGCCAGCATTCCCGAACTGCGGGAAGTTGAAATCGAGCGCGCCATCATGGAACTGCGCCGTCAGAACGTCGACGGCATGATCCTCATCACCAACCTGCTCGGCGTGGACATCACCCGCATTCAGCGGCTTTGCGGAACGGTGCCGTTCGTGCTGGTCGATCTTCCGGACTCCGGCACGGCCGCCGGAGCCACCATTGACCAGGAGGCTGGGGCGCGGCTGGCGGCCGAGCATCTCATCGCACTCGGGCATGAGCGGATCGCGCTGCTCCTCGGGCCTCAGCGCTGGCACGACGCGCGGCTGCGCCTGGACGGCTGGCACTCAGCCCTGAAGCGCGCGAACCTCAGCCCGGTGGCCACCCTGGAAGGCGACTGGAGTGCCGCCAGCGGCTTCGGCCTGACGCAGGAACTCCTGGCCGGGCGCGTGCCGTTTACGGCCCTGCTGGTCAGCAACGATCAGATGGCCCTGGGCGCTCTGTGGGCCCTGCACGAGCGGGGCATCTCCGTACCGGACGACGTGTCGATCGTCGGCTTCGACGACATTCCGGAAAGCCGCTTTTTCCACCCGCCGCTGACCACCGTGAGGCAGGACTTTGCGGCCCTCGGCGCGCTGAGCCTGGCGGCCCTCGTGAAAGCCATCGAGGAACCGGACGTTCCGGCCACCCCCGCCGTGATCCAGCCCGAGTTGATCGTCCGCGCCAGCAGCGCCCGCGCGCGGTCCTGACCACCTCGCGCGCCACAGCCTGGTCTGGTGGCCCGCTGCTGGTGTGAGCGGCTCTGGATTCTTCGGCGTTCGGACCTCAGCGCACCCTGAGCGTGCTGAATGTGTGGCGTGGTGCGGCCGGTAGGAGCGCAGGCGGGTCAGGAGGGTAGCAGCCCCGCCAGACCGCCGCGTTCACGCACCAGGTGCCGGGCCTGTTCACCGCGCCCGCGCCCCACCTTGAGGCCGTGCAGGTCCGGCAGCAGTTCCTCAGGGATCAGCTGCGCCATCAGACTGTCATCCAGCGGGCTGTGGGGCAGGTTCTTGGCCTGCGCTCGGACCTGAGTTGTCTGAAGGCGCAGCTGAAGTGCCCCCTCTGAGCCCTCCGGGAGCCCCGGTCGTGCGTGGGCAGCGGGGCAGGACCCTCGGCACACCGGACGACGGGGGGCCCCTGCGCCTTCTGTGGTTCAGGCGCGCAGGCCCTGGCCCAGCACGTAGTACAGGTCATTGAACCGCAGGTCCTGCCGGAAGTCCCGCAGCGTCGTGCGGCCGTCGATGACCGCGCATTCCACGCAGGCGATGGCGGCGAAGTCCTCGATGTGCTCGGCGGTCACGGCGTAGCTGTACCCGGTGTGGTGCGCGCCGCCCGCGTAGATCCACGCGGCGCACGCGGTCTTGAAGTCCGGCTGGCATTCCCACACGGTTCGCGCGACCGGCAACCTGGGCAGTTCGGGATGCTCGACCGCTTCGACCTCGTTGACAATCAGCCGGAAGCGGCTGCCCAGGTCGACCAGGGACACGTTGATGGCGCGGCCCGTGTGCGCGTCGAACACGAGGCGCGCCGGGTCTTCTTTGCCGCCGATGCCCAGCGGGTGCACCTCGATGCGGGGCCGGTGGGCGGCAATGCTGGGGCAGATTTCGAGCATGTGCGAGCCGAGCACCTGATGCTGGCCGGGCGCGAGGTGGTAGGTGTAGTCCTCCATGAAGGACGTGCCGCCCGGGAGGCCGTGCGCCATGACCTTCATCGCGCGGACCAGCGCGGCCGTCTTCCAGTCGCCCTCACCGCCGAAGCCGTACCCGTCGGCCATGAGGCGTTGCGTGGCCAGGCCCGGCAGCTGGCGCAGCCCGTGCAGGTCCTCAAAGGTGTCGGTGAAGCCCTTGAAGCCGCCCTCGCTCAGGAACGCCCGCAGGCCCAGCTCGATGCGGGCCGCTTCGCGCAGTGAGCCCGCGCGGGCGCCATCGGGGCGCAGGTCAGCGGGCACGTCATATTCATCCTGGTAGGTGGCCAGCAGGTCCGAGAGGTCCTGGTCGCGCACGGCGTTCACGCGCTGGACGAGGTCACCGACGGCGTAGGTGTTCACCTCGAAGCCGAAGCGCAGCTCGGCGCTGACCTTGTCGCCTTCGGTGACGGCGACAAAGCGCATGTTGTCGCCAAAGCGGGCAAATTTTGCACCCTGAAGGTCGTGCCAGGCCCACGCGGCGCGCGCCCACACGCCCAGCCGGGCCTGCACCTCGGGGTCCTGCCAGTGCCCGACGACGACCTTGCGCTCCAGGCGCATGCGGGTGTGCAGGAAGCCAGCCTCGCGGTCGCCGTGGGCGGCCTGGTTGAGGTTCATGAAGCCCATGTCGATGTCGTTCCAGGGCAGGTCGCGGTTGAACTGCGTGTGCAGGTGGCAGAAGGGTTTGCGCAGGTGGCTGAGCCCGCCAATCCACATCTTCGCGGGGGAGAAGGTGTGCATCCAGAGGATCAGGCCCGCACACGCCGGGTCGCGGTCCGCTTCCAGGCAGAGTGACCGGATCTCGTCCGGGGTGGTCATGACGCCCTTGAAGGCCACGGGGAGGGGCAGGTCGCTGCTGGCGTCCAGCACCTGGGCGACCTGGCGGGCGTTGTGGTCGACCTGCGCGAGGGTGTCGGGGCCGTACAGGTGCTGTGAGCCGCAGACGAACCAGAGGTGGGGGTGGGTGAGGTGCTGCATGGTGGGGTCCTTTCAGCGCTGGCCGTACACGGTGGTGTACCGGTCGTAGAGGCGGTTGATGTCGGCGGGGCTCAGCGGCTGGGGCTGGCCAAGCTGGTGGGCCAGGTAGGCGGTGCGGGCGACGTCCTCGGCCATCACGGCGGCCTTCAGGGCGGCGCGGGGCGTGGGGCCGATGGTGAAGACCCCGTGGTTTTGCAGGATGATCGCGGGGCTGCGGTGCCCGGCGAGGACCCGCACGACTTCCGCGCCGATCTCCTCCCCGCCGATCAGGGCGAAGCCGCCGCAGGGGATCGGGCCGCCGAACTCGTCGGCCATGGCGGTCAGGATGCAGGGGATCTCGCGGGCGTTGGCGGCCCAGGCGGTCGCGTAGGGGCTGTGCGTGTGCACGACGCCGCCCACGTGCGGCAGGTGCCGGTAGATGTACGCGTGCGTGGCGGCGTCCGAGGAGGGACTGAGGCGGCCCTCGGTGCGCTGGCCGTGCAGGTCGGTGCGGACCATGGACTCCGGCGTGAGATCCTCGAAGGTGACGCCGCTGGGCTTGATCAGGAGGCCCTCCCCGTCGCGGGCGCTGATGTTCCCGCTCGTCCACGTCACCAGGCCCTGCCGGGGCAGTTCGAGGTGCAGGGCGGTGAGTTCGGCGCGCAGATCGGCGCCGCTCATGCGGGCACCTCCAGCCGCGCGGCCGGCTGGGGCTGGGCGAGCGCCTCGTCCCGCAGGCGCTTGAGGGTGATCATGGTGGGGTGCGTGCGGCCAAACAGGTCGTGCACGGTACGGTACTCGGCGTACAGGCGGGTGTAGCGGCGGTGCCGTTCCGGGTCCGGCTGGTAGGCGTGGCGGCGCACCTGGCTCATGTGCGCCGCGGCCGCGTGGATGTCCGGGTAGGTGCCGGCGGCCACCGCGGCGTGCATGGCGCTGCCCAGGGCGGGCGCCTCGCTGCTGGCCGCGACGCTGATGGGCCGGCCCAGCACGTCCGCGTACAGTTGCATCAGGGTGGCGTTCCTGATGAGGCCGCCGGCGGCCGTGAAGTCACGCACGGGCACGCCGGCGGCTTCAAAGGTGTCGATGATCAGGCGCGTGCCGAACGCGGTGGCCTCAATCAGGGCGCGGTAGAGGTCCTCCGGGCGGGTGGCGAGGGTCAGGCCCAGGATCAGGCCGCTCAGGTCGGCGTTCACGAGCACCGAGCGGTTGCCGCTCAGCCAGTCCAGCGCCAGCAGGCCGTGCGCGCCGACCGGCTGGTCCTGCCCGAGGTCGGTGAGCAGTTCGTGCAGCGTCTGCCCGCGTTCCTCGGCCAGGTCGTGGTAGCGGGGCGGCACGGCGTGCGCCACGAACCACGCGAAGATGTCACCCACGCCGCTCTGCCCCGCCTCGTACCCGTACGCGCCGGGCGTGATGCCGCCCTCGACGACGCCGCACATGCCGGGCACGTTCACGAGCACGTCACTGTTCATCACGTGGCAGGTGGACGTGCCCATGATCGCCACGAGCTCCCCGTCGCCGGTGGCGCCCACGGCGGGCGCCGTGACGTGCGCATCGACGTTCCCGACCGCCACGGCAATCCCGGGCCGCAGGCCGGTGCGCCGCGCAGCGTCCTCAGTCAGGCCACCGGCCAGCGCGCCCAGCGGATGCAGCTCAGCGGCGAACTTGTCAGCTACCTCCGCGAAGGCCGGGTTCAGCGCCGCGAAGAATTCACGCGTGGGGTACGCGCCGCCCTGGTAGATGGCCTTATACCCGGCGGTGCAGACGTTGCGCCGCTCGGCGCCGCACAGCTGCCACACGATCCAGTCGGCCGCCTCGATGAAGCGCTCGGCGGCGTGGTACACCTCGGGCGCCTCCTCGAGCAGTTGGAGGGCCTTGGCGACGGCCCACTCGCTGGAGATCTTCCCGCCGTAGCGGGCCAGCCACGGCTCGCCCCGCGCCGCGGCGGCGGCATTGATGCGGTCCGCCTGTGGCTGCGCGGCGTGATGCTTCCAGAGCTTGACGTACGCGTGCGGTTCGGCCGCGTAGCGCGGCAGGAAGCACAGAGGCGTGCCGCTGGCCGTGGTGGGCAGGACCGTGCAGGCGGTGAAGTCAATCCCGATGCCCACCACGTCGTCCGGGTGAACGCCGCTGCCCCGCAGCAGGGCCGGCACGGTGACGTCCAGCACGTCCAGGTAGTCCTGCGGGTGCTGCAGCGCCCACTCGGGCGGCAGGGGCCGCGCCAGGCCGGGCAGGTGATCGGTGATCACGGCGTGCAGGTAGGGGTGGGCGGCGCTGGCGATCTGGGCGCCGTCGCGGGTGCGGACCAGCACCGCCCGGCCGGACAGCGTGCCGTAGTCCACGCCGATGGTGTACGTGTCGTTCATGGCCTTGCTCCTTGAGTATGGGGGCGTGACGGGCCGGCCGGGGCGGGCAGACGCCCGCGCCGGAGGAGGTCACGGAAGAGGGTCTAGGGGCGCCCGGCCCGCGTGCGGTTGGATTGCCAGATGACCACGAGCAGCAGGAACACGCCGCGGATCACGTTCTGCCAGAACACGTCGATGGAGATGACGCCCTTACCGTTTTCGAAGTTCAGCACGTTGAAGATCAGGCCCAGCAGGATCACGCCGGTCATGCTGCCCGCCAGTGACCCGCGCCCGCCAGTGAGGAGCGTGCCGCCCACCACGACGCCCGCGATGGCGGTCAGTTCCCACCCGACGCCCTCGACCGGCTGGCCCGCGCCGAACTGCGACGCGAGAATCACGCCCGCCAAGCCGGCCAGCAGCCCGGAGATCACGTACACGCCCAGCTTCACGCGGTCGACGTTGAAGCCCATCAGGCGCGAGGCGTCCTCGTTGTCCCCGATGCTCAGGGCCGAGCGGCCGAAGCGGGTGAAGCGCAGCAGCACCGAGCCGGCGCCCAGGACGACCAGGGTCAGGATGAGAGGGATGGGCACGCCCAGCAGGTCGCCCTGCCCCAGGCGGGTGAACGCGCCGGCCTGATCGACGGACACGGCATTCTGGCCGGAGAGCAGCTGCGCCGCGCCGCGCGCCGCCAGGAAGGTGCCCAGCGTCGCCACGAACGGCTCGACGCGCAGGCGCGTGATCACCAGCCCGTTGATCCATCCTGCCGCGGCGCCGGCCAGGGCGCCCGCGAGCAGACCCGCGAGCAGCCCGTGCGGGCTGGCCAGCGCCGCGACGACGCTGGCCATGGCCGCGACGCTGCCCACCGAGAGGTCAATGCCACCCGTGACGATCACGAAGGTCATGCCGATGGCGATCAGCATGAACATGGCGTTGTACCGGAAGAAACTGCTGACGTTATAGGCGCTCAGGAAGCCGTCGTACCGGAAGGCCGCGAACAGGACGAGCGCCACCAGGGCGATCAGGGCCCCGTGGCCGAACAAGGGCCGGGCCAGGCTGAGGAGCGTTCTGGACGGATGCGTGACGGCCATACTCAGCTCCTCCTGCGGGCCTGCAGGGCCACCGCGCCGACGATAATGGCTGCCTTGACGATCAGTGCGGCGGCGTCCGGCACGCCCTTGACGAGCAGCGTGTAGCGCAGCAGCTGAATGAACAGCGCCCCGATGAGCGTGCCGACCAGCGAGACCTTCCCGCCACTGAGCGCCGTGCCGCCCACCGCGACGGCCGCAATGGCGTCGAGTTCCATGTTCTGCCCGACCAGGTTCGCGTCCGACGAGTTGTTCACGGCGATGGTGATCAGGCCCGCCAGGCCGGCCAGCATGCCGCTGAGGGTGTACACGAGCACCTTCGTGCGCGTGACGGGCACCCCGGCGAGCCGCGCCGCTTCCGGGTTGCCGCCCACGGCGATGACGTACCGGCCGAACAGCGTGGCGCGCAGCGCCCATATGGCGGCGGCCACGATGACCAGCATCAGGACCACCTGAATGTTGAGGCCGAATACCACGCTGCTGCCCAGGAACTTGAAGCGCGCGTCCGGGAAGTTGATCAGCTGACCGCCGCTGATCACCTGCGCGATGCCCCGCCCGGCGATGAACAACACCAGCGTCGCAATGATCGGCTGAATCCGGAAGCGCGTGACCAGCAGGCCATTGAACGCGCCGCACAGTCCGGCCGCGAGGACCGGCAGGATCACCGCCAGCGGAATGCCGATACCCGCAGGCAGGCCGCTCTGCAGGAACAGCAGCGGCGCCAGGGCGCCACTGATCGCCATGATGGACCCCACGGACAGGTCGATGCCGCCCGTGGCGATCACGTACGTCATGCCCACCGCCACGATCAGGATGGTCGCGGTCTGGGTCATGTTGATGTTCAGGGCGGTGAGTGTCAGGAAGTTCGGCGTGGTCAGCGCATTCAGGGCGATCAGCGCGAGCAGGGCCAGCAGGGCGCTGTACTGGGTGAGCAGCAGGGCGGGGCGCGGCGCGGGCGGCCGGGCGTCAACGGCGGTCATGGTGTCCTCCGGCAGGTGCGGCAAGTGCGTCCCCCTGGGCCATGGCGTGCAGGAGGCGCTCCTCGCTCAGGTCGTCTTCGTTCAGGGTGGCGACCGCGCGGCCGTCGCGCAGCACGGTGACGCGGTGGCAGCCCTCGATGAGTTCCTCCAGGTCCGAGGAGATCATCAGGACGCTCAGGCCGTCCTCGGCCAGTTCACTGATCAGCCCCTGAATCTCGGCCTTGGCGCCCACGTCAATGCCGCGGGTGGGTTCATCGAGGATCAGCAGGTCCGGTTTCAGGCACAGCCAGCGGGCCAGCAGGACTTTCTGCTGGTTGCCGCCGGACAGTTCCCGGATGGGCTGGTCGAGGCTGGCGCAGCGGACGTTCAGGCGCCGCGCGAAGGTCTCCACGACGCGCTGCTGCGCCGCGCGGTCCACGACGCCCGCGCGGGTCAGGCGCGGCAGCAGCGCCAGCGTCAGGTTCTCCCGCACGGACCAGTCCGGGATGATGCCGTCGTGCTTGCGGTCCTCACCGCAGAACGCCACGCCCGCGGCGATGGCGTCGCCCGGCGCGCGCCACTGGGCCGGCTGGTCCTTGAAGCGCACCGTGCCCGAGAGGGCGGGTTCAGCGCCGAACAGCGCGCGCACGGTCTCCGTGCGGCCGGAGCCCAGCAGGCCCGCCAGGCCGACCACTTCCTTGCGGCGCACCTGCACGCCCACGTCCTGGAGGCGTGGCGCGCGGCGCAGCGCCTGAGCGTCGAGCAGGACAGCATCCTCGTGCTGGTGACGGGTGAAGCCCGTCTGACCCTGCGTGGTCACGTCCTGCAGGTTCCGGCCGAGCATGCTGGAAACCAGTTGCATCTTCGTGAGGTTCAGGGGCCCCTCGTACACGGTCTGCCCGTCCCGGAGGACGGTGATGTCACTGCACGCGCGGTACAGCTCATCCAGACGGTGCGACACGAGGATCGCCGAGACGCCGCTGGCGCTCAGCTGCGCCACCACCTGGAACAGGGTGTCCACCTCGCGCTCGTCCAGCGAGGACGTGGGTTCGTCCATCACGACCAGCTGGGCGTTCAGCGCCAGGGCGCGTGCAATGGCGACCATCTGCTGGACGGCGAGGCTGTACTCGGCCAGGGGCCGGGTCACGTCAATGTCGACGCCAATGCGCGCCAGCTGCTCTCGCGCCTGCGCGTTCATGGCCTTCCAGTCGATCAGGCCGAACCGGCGAGGCTCGTGCCCCAGCAGGACGTTCTCCGCGACCGTCTGGAGGCGCACCAGGTTCACTTCCTGGTAGATCGTCGCGATGCCCGCCAGTTGCGACTGCTTCGGGGACGTGAAATCGACCGCCCGCCCGGCGAACTGGACAGTACCGCTGTCCCTGCGGTAGGCGCCGGTCAGCACCTTGAGCAGGGTGGATTTCCCGGCGCCGTTCTGCCCGATCAGGGCGTGGACCGCGCCGCGCCGCACGTGGAGGTGTGCGCCGCGCAGGGCGCTCACGCCGCCGAACGCCTTGTGAATGCCGGTCATGTGGAGCAGGACATCGTCAGTCATGATTCCTCGGTGGAGCGGGGCCCGGGTTGGGCGCGGTCAAGCGTCCCGCCTGGGCCCCGCTGGGGTTGCGGCTTCAGGGCCGCGTGCCGGATCTGGGCGCGCCGCGTGCGCTCAGAAGGCGGAGTTCAGCATCTGCTTGGCGTTCATGCTGTCGAAGAAACGGTCGTCGTTCACGAGTCTCGCCGCGATCTTTTTCCCCGCGGCGTAATCCATGAGCGTCTGGAAGGCCTTCACGCCAAAGCGGGGGTTGCATTCGACCGTCGCGCCGAGCTTGCCCGCGATAATTGCTTCCAGGGCAGATTTCTGCCCGTCGATGCTGACCAGGGTGATGTCTTTGCCGGGCTTGCGGCCCGCCGTTTCCAGTGCGGTGATCGCGCCGAGGGCCATCTCGTCGTTGTGGGCGTACACGGCGGTCGCTTCGGGGTGCGCCTGAATGAGGGCCTCCATGACCTTGCGTCCCTCGTCGCGCGTGAAGTTCCCCGTCTGGGACGCCACGATCTGAATGCCCGGGTACTTCTTGATGTAATCCGCGAAGCCGCGCTGCCGGTCAATGGCGGGGGAGGAGCCCGTGGACCCCTGAAGCTCGATGATCTTGGCGTTGCCTTTGGTCTGCTTGACGAGCCACTCGGCGGCGCGGCGGCCCTCGGCGTAGAAGTCCGAGCCGATGAACGCCACGAAGTCCCGGCCGGGCTTGGCGACCGTCTCGTCCACTTTGCGGTCGATGACGAACAGGGGAATGCCCGCGCGTTTGGCTTCCAGCACGATCGGCGTGAGCGGCTTTTCCTCGCGGGGCGTCAGGAAGATGGCGTCGACCCGCTGCGCGATGCAGGAGCGCACGTCGGCGACCTGTTTGGCGGCGCTGCCGTTGGCGTTCGTGAAGATCAGGGTCCAGCCGAGGCGTTTGGCTTCGTCCTGCATGGATTTGGTCTGCGCGAGGCGCCAGGGGTTGTCCATTTCCGACTGGTTGAAGCACACGCGGTATTTCGGCTTGACTGCGAGTTTCGGCAGGCTGCCCCCCTGGGCAAGGGCGAGGGTGAGGGTGGCGGCAACAGCGGACAGCAGGACACTCTGAATCTTCATATGGGCCTCCGAACGTGTGGCGGTGACGCGCTGGCCGGGCAGAGGAACACGCTGCCGGAACGCCCGGAATCGGGCGCCGCTGCGGTGAGACTGCTGACCCAAACGGTCACTGAGTTGTTCAATGTGAACGATCACAGAGTAAGCTGACACCCCTTACTTGTCAACGACATGACCAGTCGAAGAGTCCTGGGACACCCCCCTCTCTGGCTCGGCTGATTCTTCTCCACGTCCTCTAAATCGCCAATTCTTCCGTTTACTTTGAGATTTCGGGCAGAGAGTCAACGCTGGCGCTACACCGGCTGCCCTCCTGTTGTCAACCGCTGTGCGCGAGATCAACCCATTCGCGTCGCGTTCAGATGTTCACGGGAGGTGGAACGGCTGGCTGATCCTCTGCTGTAGATATTTATCGTCCAGAACGTCATTCTTCTGGAACTGATGCCCACAGGGCAGTTGAGGCGGAATGGTGTTACCGATAACATAGTGAGCTGGCTCCTGAAGCGCGCACCCTCGAGTCTCCTTGGCGATAGGACACACGTGGCCACACCCCCCCGTTCCCAGGTGTGATCGGATGTGGCCGCAGAGATAAGACAGGAGACCGCCCATTACCAGCTCCCGCACCGCCCTCGGCGGGCCGACCCAACCTGCCCTGAGCGCAGAACCGACCGAACCCCATGGATGCACGTGCCCCCGATCAGGGGAAGAAGCCGTGATCGCAACGGCCGCTCGCCGCAGTTGAGCCTGGAAATCTGCCGTCTCAGCAGTGACGTTGCAGTCTGCTGCCTGTTGCTGCGCGGCTGGGTCCAGTCAACCCATCAGGACAAGCCAAGACGGGCCACACGGTCGCCCCGCGTACTGTGGACGCACGATGAAGTTCGGCGCCCGCGCGGCCGACCCAGCTGCGCCTCCCTGCTGGGCGCAACTGCGGCGCCTCGCACGCCGCGCCGAGGGACCGCCGATCGAACTCGACCTCCACATGGACCGGGTCGCGCGCCTCGCCGCTTTGATCGCGCAGGCGTACGGCTGCCCACCTGCGGACGTGCAGCGCCTCCGGCAGGCCGCTGCGCTGCACGACATCGGGAAGATCACCCTCCCGGTCCGTCTGCTGCACAAACCTGGCCCTCTCTCCGCCGACGAGTTCAGGTTCGTGCAGACCCACTGCCTCGCTGGTGCGAACCTGCTCCTCGGTCCCTCGCTCCTGCAGCGGCTTGCGGCGGAAATCGCCCTGACCCACCACGAACGCTGGGATGGGCAGGGATACCCCCACGGGTGGGCGGGGGTGACGATTCCCCTCTCCGGCCGGATTGTGGCCGTGGCAGACGTATTCGACGCCCTGACCCGGGACCGGCCGTACAAAACTGCCTGGACCCGCTCAGAGGCCGCGCGCGAGGTGCACCAGCAGGCGGGACACCATTTCGATCCAGACGTGGTTGACGCGTTCGAACGCGCCCTTCTCTAGACGCTGGCCGCCCCATGAATGGTGTGCCCTCCAGCAGAGTGCGAACACCTGAGCGGCACGGCCCCTGCCGGGTGCGCCCGCCGCGCGGAGAGCGGTGGTCGGCGTCCACTGCATGTCCTGTGAAGCGAGGCAGAGGTGCTTTGGCCTGCCCGGTCCTGTGGGCTGGTCGGTAGGCAGCAGACTTGACGGCCGCCCCTCAGACGGAGGCGGCGCGCGTGCCGCTGACTGGACTGATCGCGCCACTCCTGGCGTGGCAGGTGGCGGGTCCGCTGCTCTGGCGCGGGCGACTTCTGAACGGTCAGCGCCTACTAGGTTCACAATACCCGGATGCCATGGTGAGCAGAGGCTCGCGTTCAGGTGCCCACGTCGGTGAAGTTCTACAGGGCTTCAGCGAGCAGGCCCTGCACCCGGGCGCGGACCACGGGTGCTTTCTCGGGAAATGAGCCGAGCTGATCGTCCGGGGGCAGGTCACCCGGCAGGGCCGCGCTGTTACAGTCCGGGTTGAGACGCTCGCGGAACTCCCGCTCCAGCCAGCGGGAACGGGACAAGCGGCCGATTGACCGGATGCCGGGTGTTGCCCTGGGCGTGTGGCGTCAGCTGGGCACCGGTGAGGTCAGCTTGCAGTGCCGCCAGTACGCCAGGAAACTCTCGATCTGTTCCAGGAACTCGCTGAACACGTTCGCTTTGATCAGGTAGGAGCTGGCGTGCAGGGTGTAGGCCGCGGTGATGTCGTCGCTGGCGCCTGATGTGCTCAGCATCACGACGGGGATCAAGCTCAGGCGTGGGTCCGCCTTGAGTGCCTGTAACACTTCGAAACCGTTCATGCCGGGCATGTTCACGTCTAGCAGGATCACTTCGGGCAGGTCATCGGCGAGGCTGAGCATGGTCAGGGCGTCGCGCCCGCTGCTGGCGCTGGTGAGGTGGCAGTCGGGGCAGAGTTCCGCGAAGGCTTCCTGGGCGAGGAGCTGATCGTGGGCGTTGTCGTCGATCAGGAAGAATCGGTGAGGGGGTGTCACGTGAGCATCTTAAAGACTCCGTGAAGATGAATTGATCAGTCCTTACGTTTCGCTGCTCACGTCCCCGGAGGTTCTACCTGGGTTCAACGCACTCAGGAGTCGCCCAGCCAAGCGAGTATCAATCCAGTAATCCGTACCTGCGCGGTCAGGACTGGGATTACCGGATGTGAGGCAACGAGTGCCAGCTCATCGTGCTGGACGCGTTCGACAAGACGACCCTGTTGGGCACAGTGCGCGCCGCCGGGTTCAATCAAGCTAACGCCAGCGTCGGACTGGCCTGATGCCCGACCGAGGGGCTGGCCGCTGACAGTCAGCTGAGAACCAGTGAAGCCCGCACGTACGAGCAGAAGGCCAGCAGGCAGGAGAGCGGGCAGCGAGACCAGACCTCACCGGCAGTAGCCGGCGTGGTCCGGCAGGCGACGGTCTGGGACAGACTGATAGCGGGCGCAGGCCGCCTGAAGATCGCGCCGGACCACACCGGGTTTCTGGCAGGGGTCAGCTGCGTGCTCATCCCGCGCCGCACGCCGTTCCAGGCGCTCTCAGCGTGGCCGGCGGGGTGCCTCCCTGAGCATCTGGGTGGGATGGATCAGTTGGGCGGATTGAGGCGCTGGCGGTAGCGGACCTCACTCCAGAACCGGACGAAGTCCTCCACCTGTACCACGAACCCCGAAAATTCCGGCTGCTTGACTAGGTACGAACTGACGATCAATTCGTACGCCTGATCAATGTCCTGCGGACGGTCGGAGGTGGTGAGCATCACGACAGGCAGGTGCCGCAGGGTCAAGTCCGCGCGGATGGCGGCCAGCACCTCGAAGCCGCTGAGGCCCGGCATGTTGATGTCCAGCAGGATCACGTCCGGCAGGGCGTGCCGCGCCCCCTGCGCCCGCAGCCAGGTCAGGGCGGCCGCGCCGTCCTGGATGATCTTGACGCTGACCTGCGCGGCCTGCAGCTCGAAGGCTTCCTGGGCCAGGAGGCAGTCGGCTGGATTGTCGTCGACCATCAGGGCGTGCAGGTGACGGTGGGGGAGGTGAGCGGTCATCTTCGCGTAGCCTCGCACACGGCGGCGCCAGTCACCACTGCCGGGCAGAGACTGAACAAATGTTTAAGGTTTGTTCAGGTCAGGGTGGGTGGCGCCCACAAGTTGACCGGTCGCCTGCATACTGGCGGGATGGAACCGTTCCGACTCCTGCTGGTGGACGACCAGATGACCGAAATCCTGCTGGTGGAAGCTATGCTGGACGGCGGGCCAGACCAGGTGGACCTGGTCGGAGTGTGCTCGGGGGACGCGGCGCTGGACTATCTGGACAGCAGTCTGGTGCTGCCGCACCTGATTCTGCTGGACCTGAATCTGGCGGGCATGTGTGGGCTGGCGGTGCTGCGGGCGGTGCGGGCGTCGGAGCGGTTACGGGACCTGCCCGTGGTGATGCGCAGCGGCAGCCAGGACCCAGCGGACTGGGAGGCGGCGGTGGCTGCCGGCGCGAGCGGGTACCTCGTGAAGCCCGTCCTGTTTGACGCGTTGGAGGCGCAGGTGCAGAAGCTGCTGGCGGACTGGCAGCACCTGCGGCGCCGGAGTCCGCAGGCCGGGCTGGCCACCGCCGGCTGAGCGCCTGACTCAGGAGCGGACCAGACGGCACTGAGGTCAGCAGATACCCTGTCTGCTGCTGGGTATGTGGATGACAGGCAACCTGGCCTGAATACGTGGGTCTCGTGTTGGGTTGAAGGAGCTCGCAGGTTAGGGGCGGAGGGAAGCCCAGTCGACGGGATCACGCGCTCGCCTGCTCATGAGTCTTCAGCCACTGGTCGCCAGCGCACCTGCATCTCGTGAACGTCCCGGTCGAACAGGCCGCCTCCCCGACCACTGAACAGCTGCGCCCAGTCTGCCGGGTCCAGCGCTTTGCGCAGCCGCGTCGCGTAGTTCTGCACGAGGGCCGCCCGGTAGTGCCCCGCGTCGTAATCCCGTCCGTCTGGGTCGGTGACGACGGTCAGGCCCTGCCCGGCCCGCACGTACAGGTCCAGCCGGTCCCCCACGCGGAAGTCCAGCCCGGCGTGCCACGCCGCTTCCAGATGCGCCTCCCGGCGCTGCGCCCGGGTCTGCGTGTAGTCGGCGCGGGCCTTCCCGATCCGCACGCGGGTGCTGACGTCGGCGTTCGTGAGGACGCGACCGGCCAGTCGGGCCGACGTGTCCTCGAAGGCCGCTTGCACGCCCGGCACGTCTGCGCGCAGCAGCGCGTGCAGCGCCGACCGGAGAAACTGGGTGCCGTACCGCTCGGACCGGCTGGACTCGAACGACGTGCCACTGAGTTCCAGGGAGCCGTCGTGGCGGAGCAGCACGTAGTTCTTCACCTGATGGCTCAGCATGGCCTGCGCGCGCCCATCGAACTCCAGCGTGATGCCCTCCGGCAGGTCCGCCGCGACCTCGCGGATCAGCGCCCGCTCCGCCGCTTCCCCCAGGTCCACCTGGGTGCTGAAGTACACGCCGTCCGTGTCTGATTCGATCAGCTGCACGCCCCGCGCCTCCAGCGCGGCCGTCACCCGCTGAAGCAGCGCCCGCCCCCGCGCCGTCACCCGGTCCGCGGCTTCCCGGTCACCCAGCCGCGCCAGCCGCCCGGCCCCCAGGTACCCGTAGGCGGCGTTCACGACCAGTTTCATAGCGTCCTGCATGGCGTGGTGCTCCCGGCGCTCGGCGCCGCTAAGCGCCGGGTGGCGCGCCTGCTGCTTGTGCGTCAGCCGCTGGCTCGTCAGGTCGCTCACGATCCGGTGGAAGGCCCCCAGTTCGTCCTGCCGCGGGCCGATCCCCTCGGCCCGGATGATGCTGGGGTACATGCTCGCCACGTCCGCCTTGACGACATGCGGCAGCACACCCTCCGCGTGCAGCTGGACGTGCCCGCCCCGGTGCGGGTCGCGCGGGCGTTCCTCCGGCGCGGGGAACGGCCGCCCCGCTTCAACGTAGGCGCGGATCAGCATCGGCTCCAGGACGCCCTTGGCCGGGCCGGCCCGCGGCAGGCGGTGGTACGGGCGCGGGGTCAGGCGGGCCAGCGCGAAACTCGGGGCCAGCACGATCCGGGCCAGGGCGTCCACCTCCTGCACGTCCTGCCGCGCGTACGCCCGGACCAGCTTCGGCTGATCCCGGTAGGTCTGGACGATCTCCGCGCCTTCCAGGTACACCCGGTCCTCTGGCGCGATGCCGAAGTGCCGCGCGGCAGCTTTCAGACCGCTGGACGGCAGGTTCAGGCGGCGCACGGCGTCGAGTGTGTCGAGGATCTCCCGGCCTGGGCACACCCACAGCGGTGTGCGGCTCCCGTCGTCCACCGTCCAGGGCACGCCGTCTCCCGCCCGGCCGAGCCGGAAGGGAATTCCGTGCCGGCGGGCGCGGGCGGTGATGAACGGCAGGTCGAAGCCGTGAATGAAGTGATTCTCGATGACGTCCGGGTCACGCCCGTGCACGAGCGCCAGGAACGCCTCGATGATTGCAGCTTCCTGCGCGGGGCGGCGCGCCTCAAGCAGCGTCTCCAGGCCGCGGTTGTCCCGCACGGCAATCAGGAAGATCCGCCCCTCGTCGGGGCTCAGGGCGGTGGTTTCCAGGTCGAACTGCATCCGGACCGGCTGATCGAACGTGAGGCCCTGATGGTACGTCTGCCGGGTCGCGATGAGGTACTGCTCGGCGTACCCCAGGCGGATGTACCCGCTCAGGTCACCCAGCGCGGGCCGCGTACTCAGCCCCCGCGCCCGCAGGGCGCCGCGCTGGATCTCGCCCTCCAGCTGCCGGGGTGAGGGGCCACTCAGCAGGTACCGGTACGCGCGGGCGTGCACCGGACCGTCCGGCGCGAGGTCCTGCGCGTGATAGGCGGCGTCAGCCGGGGCGGGTCCGGGCGACACGGCAAGCTGATCACCGAGGTGCCCGAGGTCACCCAGGTGCCGGGCATACAGCCAGCCCCGCTGCTGGGCGCGGTGCACGTGACCTTCGCCCGTGACCGCGTCACGCTGCCAGACGTGCACCGCCCCATCCGCGGAAGCGTGCACCGACACGATGCCCGCGTGGGGAGAGGCATCAGCGGTCAGGCCAGGAACGGGGTCAGACATCCCTGACATCATCCCCCGTCCCGCTCTGGAGAAGGCCTGAACGGTCACCGGGTCGGCCCTGCCGGGGCTCCGGGAAGGGACCTGGGCAGGTGGTCTCTCCGCGATCAGCTTGCCGCGTGAACTCTGGAGTGAACCGCGGTGCCTGGGCCTCGGTGCGGGTGGGACAGCCCGGGCGCTCGCGTGGCGTCGGCCAGGTCAGACCAGTGAGGGCAACATCGGCGGTCCCATCTGCATGCCCCACCGGCTGACCTACTGCACTCTGGCCGCGTGAGTCAGCCGATGCCGGCCGCCCCGGTGCGAACCGGACCCCGGGGCTGCTGGCAGAAGTGGGTCCACACCCGCGGTCTCCTCCCTCAAACCCCGGTCAGGGTCTGAGCAGCGGGGTCAGCCAGGCGTTCACGTCGGCCACTTCCGGCGCGGCGATCTCGTGACCCAGGTCGTACTCGCGGTAGGTCAGCTGGGTGCCCAGGTCGCGGAGCAGGGCGTGGCTGGCGCGGCCGTGGTGGATGCCGAGTTTCGCGTCGTGTACGCCGTGCGCCACGAAGACGTTCGTGCCGCGCACCTGCTCTGTGGGGGCGAAGGTCGGCTGCGCTTCAGGCAGGATGCGGCCGGACAGCATGACGAGGCCAGCCACCAGGTCCGGCCGGGACAGCGTGACGCTCGCGCCGATAATCGCGCCCTGCGAGAAGCCCAGGAGGAACACCTGTTCCGGGTCGAATCCGTGAGCCTGGATGAGCTGCGGGATGAATTCGGTCAGGGCGGCGCGGCTGGCTTCCGCCTGCGCGGCGTCCGGCACGGGCTCTGGCGTGAAGCGCACGTTGAAGAACGCGAAGCCGTCCGGGCTGATCTGCAGAGGAGCGCGCACGCTGACGACCGCGAACCTCGGGTCGAGCTGCCCGGCGAGCGGCAGCAGGTTGCGTTCATTGCCGCCCACGCCGTGGAGCAGGACCAGGACGGGCGCGCCGTGCAGCGGGCCGGAGCGGGGTGGGCGCAGGTCGTACGTCAGGGCGCTCACGCGGCGGACCCGGCCGCGAAGCGCAGGACGTTCCCAGCCGGGTCCTGCACATCAAGGAGCGCCCCCGAGCGTATGAAGGGGATATCTGCGGCCTGAAGGCGGCGTTCAAGGGCGTCCAGGTCACTCTGGTAAGGGAGCAGCGCATTCACCCGCAGCAGCTGGCTGCGGTTCTGTGGTGCGGGCGGGTTGCCGGCGCTCTGCCAGGTGTTCAGCCCAAGGTGGTGGTGGTAGCCGCCGACCGATACGAACAGCGCGCCCGGCCACCGCGAGACCACGTCGAAGCCCAGGACGTCCCGGTAGAAGGTATGCGTGGCGGCGAGGTCCGCGACGCGCAGGTGCACGTGTCCCATGACCGTGCCGGCGGGCAGGTCCGTGAACGGCGTGTCCGCGCCAGGTTCGGTCAGCAGGCTGTCCAGGTCGATGGGGTCGCCCGCCATCTGCACTTCGCCGCCGTGCCAGCGCCATTCGTGGCTGGGCCGGTCGCGGTAGACCTCGATGCCGTGCCCGTCGGGGTCGTTGAGGTAGAACGCTTCGCTGACCATGTGGTCACTCTGTCCGACGCGGACGCCGAGACGCGCGGCGTGCTGCACCCAGCGGGCCAGGTCCGCCCGGGTGGGCAGCAGGACCGCGAGGTGGTACAGCCCCGGAGCTGCTGGATGAACCGGCTGATGGCCGGCCCGCGCGGCGAGCCTCACCAGGGGGCGGTCCGGTCGGCCCAGCGTGGCGTCCTCGCCCCGCTCGAGGAGGGTCATGCCGAGGACCTGCGTGTAGAAGGCGACGCTGCGGTTCAGGTCCGCTACGGTCAGTTCAACCGGGCCCAGGGTCAGGGGTCCAGAGGTCAGCAGGGAGGAGGGAGAGGTGGGCTGGGTCATGGGGGCACTCCTTGGGGGTGGGCAGGCATGGAGGTCGTGCGGGCGTTGGGTCGGCGGGCGGTCAGCGGCGCTGCCGGTGCGTCAGTTCCGGGCGCGGCTGGGGCGGCGGGCGTCGAGGGCGTAGGCGCCGGCGCCTGTCAGGGCCAGGGTGAGGCTGGCGGCAAGCAGGGCTAGGGGGAACTCGGCGCCGTCCGGGTTGAAGAAACCGGCCTTGAGGTGCACGAGGATGAGGGCGCCGACCATGTCGGTGGCGAGCAGCGCGGCGGCCACGCGGGTGAAGAGCCCGGCGGCGAGCGCGGCGCCGCCGATGAGTTCGGACAGGGCGATCAGCGGCGCCATGAGGGCCGGGAGGGGAACGCCCATCTGCGTGAAGGCGCCGGTGGTCCCGGGGAGGGTGTAGATGGCGAGCTTCTGGTAGCCGTGAGCGATGAAGATCAGGCCGATGGTGACGCGTAGCATGGTCAAGGCGAGGTCGGTACGCTGAAGGGTGGTGCGGGTAGGGCTATGGGTGGTCATCTCAACTCCTTGGTGTGGTCACGATAGACGTGATAACGAGTATTTGTACGATTGAGAAAGATGGTTTCAGTCCGTGTCCTGCTGCGCTATTTCTTGAAGAAGGTCGAGCAGCAGGGCCAGACGGTCGGGCGTCAGCTGCCGGAACTGCTGGCGGTGCAGCGCTGCCACCGGCGCATCGAACTGGTCCACGGTGGCGCGGCCCTGAGGAGTCAGGCGGGTCAGGAGCACGCGGCGGTCCTGTTCACTGCGCAGGCGCTCCACGAGACCCTGCTTCTGCATGCGGTCAAGCAGCCGGGTGACGTCCGGGTCTTTGTTGAGGAGCTGGGACGCGACCTCTCCGCAGGTCAGGGCCTGTGCCCCGGCGCCGCGCAGGATCCGCAACACGTTGTACTGCGTCACGCTTAGGCCCTCAGGCTTGAGCAGAAGCTCCACCTCGTCTTTCAGCCGCAGGGCCAGCACCTGCAGGGTGAGGTACGTGGACTGTTCGAGGTGGCGTGGGTCTGTGGTCATCATCCGCTGCTTCCACCGAAAATATATTCGTTATAACGAGTAATGTCAATCCGGGCATCTGCGGTGCTCAGAGGTTGACAACAGCACTTCACCAGGACCAGAGGCCATCCAGGTTGCACGCCGGGCATGGACGCATCGGCACCAGGCACAGTGCCCCCCGCCTGCACAACGCCATCGGGGCGCGCCGCAGTTCAGAAGGCCAACCCAGCGCCAGCCTTCACCCTGTTCACTTGACAGACTGATCCACTCCAACCCTCGAACACCCAATGTCCGGCCTGCACAATAGGGCGTTCCAGCGGCGCTTCAGCACACAGCGCACTCGCAGATCTTCCTGATGGAGCCCACGGGCTCACAGCGGTGACGGAGAGGGCCGCACTTGCGCTGTCAACCAGTCGACCTGAAGCTGAGCAAACCGCACTCATGCGTCTGGAGGGCAGTCTGCGCGGAAATCCCAGGTGATCGTCAGTCCTCAGCAGCCCAGGTTGGTAATGGCCGCGGGCCCCTATCTGCTGAATCCGCAGGCTCCTGTGGTTGGCGGTAGACCCGCAGGGTCGCGACGTCCTTGACGAAATCGACCTCCGTCACGTCGACGCGCGTGATCATCCAGCCGGTTCTGGCGCTCAGGTCGGCCAGCAGGTCGGCCCGGCGCTCCGGGCGGATCAGGTCGACCCGTTCGTACTGCACGGTCTGCCGCACCTCGCGGGCTTGTGCAGGGAGACCGAGCAGTCGGCCCTGCTCAGCCAGCCCGGTGATCAGGAGCACCGCTCCGTTGACCACAGCGAAATCCAGCAGGGTGAAGCGCCCCAGGGCGTTGAGCATCGCCAGGGCCGTCACAATGAACAGGTACGTCAGGGCCTTGTTGGAGATCCCCTCGGTGCGGTAGCGCAGCAGTCCGAACACGGCAAACAACCCGAACCCGAAACTGGCCGGGAGGTCCAGGGTCTTGAGCACGTACGCGACGAGGAAGATCGTCAGTCCGAACATGAACAGGCTGAACGACAGGTCACGGTCCCGCTGCGCCGGGTAGTACAGCCAGCGGACCAGCACGAGAGTGGCCGCGAAATTCAGTGCTAGCCGGATCAGGAAATCGTGTGGGAGGCTGGAGAGCATCAGTTTGAACCAGCGGTCGCCTGCCACTGCACCTGGGCGAGTCGTGTCAGGCTCAGCAGCGCCGGTTTGAACGCGTTGCGTTTGAGGTGCGGGTAGAGGAGGGCGCAGCCGACTCCGTACTTGCTGAACCCCTGCTCACGTAGGCCCAGGTGCCGCGCCACTGCTCGGAAGGGGGAAACGCTACTCGACGCGGCGCGTTTGAGTTCAATGACGACCAGTCCGTCGAGGCTGCAGGCGCCGCGCGCCGCGCTGAGGGTGAGGTGCAGGTCGAACGTCAGCCGTTCGTCGTGCGTGCGCCCCACCAGCGTGAGCCGGTCGCACTGCACGGCCAGGGTGGGGGCCAGTGAAGTAGGCGTCAGGCGGGGCAGGTGCGCCTGCACGAAGGGCGTCTGGCGAATCACGGCGCTGCCGGCGTCGCCGGTCACTGCGACGCGTTCTTTACGGGTGCGCCCAGTGACGTCACGCAGTTTCAGCTCCAGGAAGGTCTGGCCGGTCTGGCCGTACTGGCGGGTCCGGACCTTGCACCGCCGGGCGCGGCCGTTGTGATGCGCGAGGTACATCGCGAAGTCGGTGGTGTCATGGTAGACGCTCACGTAGTGCTGGAGCCGTTCCCCCTCGATTTCCAGCGCCTGGTAGTGTGCCGGCAGCAGGCGCAGCACTTCACCCAGGCTGGCCAGACTGGTGAGGTACTTCTGTTCGACGCGGTCCATCAGCGCGGCGCGCTGCGTATCCGCCAGTGAGATGCTGAGGAAATGAGCCGCGAGGTCTCGGATCGCCGGTCCAGGCGGCCAGTGCGTCGCCAACGGCAGCGTCGAGTGCGGGGCGCCAATCGCGGTCACGGTGCAGGCCACCCTGGCTGGATGAGGCTGCTGATGTTGGCGTCCATCCACTGCGCGCGGAGGATCAGCCAGGAGCGCAGCCGCTCGACCTCTTCCGGGAAGCGGCGCGCGGTGGGCGTGCCAGGAAGAACGACTGTTCCCTCGACCGGCCAGCGCGCAAAGTTCCGGCTGGCCGGGTCGGTCAGCCGGCGGGCGTCCCGGTCGAGGTCGGCCAGCACGCTGTCGATCACGCCTGATCGGCGCAGGTCCTGCCAGCGGGCCACGAACCGCCGCACGAAGGTCGGGTTGTCATACAGCACCTCGGTAAATAGGGCCGTCCGGAAGGTCCAGCCGGCGGGGGCGTCGAGCGCCGCGGTGCCACTGTTGCCCAGGCCGCGGTCCAGGTCCCAGACCGGACCGAAGACCAGTTTGCCGCCACCCTGCGCGCCGGGGGAGGTGTCGCGGGTGACGTACGTGCTGGCGTAGAGGGCGTCGGCGTTTTTCAGGTACTCGTTGAGGAGCATGTAGTCCACCATGGCGTCGACGTCCAGGTAGTCGAGGTAGGAGCGGCCGGGCGCGGCGGTATCAGGATGGTACAGCTGCGCCGCGAAGGCGGTGGTGAACCGCTGAATGTCCAGCAGCGCCGCTGCGCTGAGGTTCTTCCCTTTGGGCCACTCCACGATGAAGACGGTGCCGGACTCGGGCAGTTTGAAGCTGATGTCGCCAGGCTTGACGCGGTCTGCGGGGGTGAGCTGCAGCAGCACGCCGTCCGGCCCGAGGGTGATGCGGCCCGGGGCGACTTCTGGCTTCTCCTCAAGTAGGTACACGCCCAGGTACTGGCCGTTCAGCATGACCTCGACTGGCACGGTGCGGCTGGCGTTGCGGCCCATGCGGCGTGACAGGTTGTAGCCCACGGCGTCCCGGAGCAGACTGGGATCGGCGTAAGCGGCGTTCAGGACCCAGCGGCTGCCCGCGGGCAGGCCCAGCAGAGGTACGTCGAGGGCTTTACCGCTCGCGTTCCGCGTTTCGAACAGGTACGACTTTTTTGGGAAGGCCTGCGAGCTGCTGCCCCGCACCTCAATCCCGATGGGTCCCTGGTAGGCATTGGGCGGGTCGGTCGGGGTGTTGAGGTGCGCGGAGGGTTGGCTGATCACGCCAAGCCGAGCCGACGTTTTCGGTTCGTTGACGATAGTCCGGCCGGCCGTGTCGAGCGTCAGGATGGGCAGAGCAGAATTGAACTGCGTGGAGGTGACCTGCTGAGCGGCCAGGGTGGTCTGCCCCTGAGCGCCGCAGCCCAGGCCCACGAGTAGACCCAGAAGAAGGACGCAGTGACAGTTCATTGTTCTCAGAATAGAGGCCAGGTGGCCGTCAGGGCTGACATGACCTTGACCGAACACCTGCTGCTTCTTGAGAAGTTCTTCACAGTGGCAGAAACGGAGCGCCCTGAAGGCGGTGTGATCAACGCAGCTGTGTCCAGCACCCCGGTGGGGGGGTGGCCGGAGTGCTCATGGAGAGGGGGTCGGGACGGATGATTGAACTGCCTGAGGGCCCGGGAAACGGCTCTCCAAAGTGGCCTGTCTTCCGCCCTGCCTGATTGAGAGATTCACGCCACCGCTCCGCGGCGACGTCAGGCGTGCACAGACCATCCGTACCTTCCGGTTCCACCGCGTGGCCCCCGGGCCGATGAAGCGAGCTCAGCGCGAATCCGGCGCCCAATGCGGCGGCCGATGTCAGGCGACGCCGGTCAGGCCCGCGTCCTGGGTCATGAGCTCAGTTCCCGACGGCCCGTTCGCTCAGTGTCCAGAGTTGCTGCGCTGCGGCGGCGTCCAGTGCCGGCCGGGCCGGCCGGGCGAGCCGTTCATCCGCGAAGTACCCCCCGCTGACCGCCAGGCTGGGATCGGTGGCAACGCGCAGACTCGTTCGCGCGCCCTGCTCCGGGGTGCGCGTGAAGCGCTCAGACAGGTGCGTGCGGCCCAGGAGACGAAACAGGCCGGCTTCCGAACCGGTGATGTCCTGCGCGAATCCCGAGCGCACAAAACCTGGGTGGACGCTGTTGCTCAGCAGTCCAGGCTCGCGCCGGGCCAACTCGCGGGCGAAGAGGATGTTCGCCAGTTTGCTGTGCGCGTACGCCCGCTACCCATTGTACCCGCGTTTGAACTCGGGATCCGTCAGGTGCGGGCGCACGAACTGGTGCGCAACCGATGACACCGTGACCACCCGGGCGTTGCCTGAGGCGCGCAGCAGGGGCAGCAGCTCCTGGGTCAGCAGGAACGGGGCGAGGTGATTGAGCGCCCACGTCTTCTCGATCCCTTCGTGAGTCTCCTGTCGGCGGCTGTACATGGCGCCCGCGTTGTTCACTAGGACGTCAAGCCGGTCCTCCCGCGCCCTAAATTCCTCAACAGCCCGGCGCACCTGCGTCAGCTCGGACAGGTCCGCGATCAGGTGACCGGCCGCGCCCACCTCCGACGCGACCCGGGCGGTCTTCTGCAGGTCGCGGCCCACGATCACCACGCGAGCCCCCAGTTGAACAAGGCCACGGGCGGTTTCCAGTCCAATGCCATTGGTTCCCCCGGTGACCAGGGCGGTTGTGCCGACCATGCGCCGCGTCATACCCCAGGGTACCAAGCGTGCCGCCAGGACGATCAGGGGGGCGATGGTCACGTGACCGAACGGAATCTTCTAAAGCGGTATCTGTGATCCAACCACATCTGGGGTCGTGCTAACCGTCGGAAGAATAGAACTCTGAGCAACGCAGTTGCCTCGCAGGTTAGGTCTGTGGATTTAGCGGCACCTGAATGATTCAGCAGACTGACTCGGTCGGGTCAGGTCTACCGGCCGGGGCAGCTGCTGCGTGGCCGTCCAGGCAGGGAAGCCTCACCGGAATTTCTGCAGAACCGCACTCAGCGCTTCGGCCCCGGCCGCCAGCAGCCGTGCGGTCCGCCGGGGTAGGCCGCTGCCGGGGGTGCTGCGGCACTGACCAGATGAGCTAGTGTGCGATCCATCACGCCACACGCGGGATGACGGAGGGACTGGGCGGATGACCGAAGGGGTACAACTGCACGTTCAGGTGCCGGGCCACCCGGGCAGGCCAGCCGTGGGCCTGGACCTACTTGGCCCGTTCCGTCTCGCGCTGGACGGTCAGCCGATCGAGATCCGGTCGCTCAAGGGCCGGGCCCTGCTGAGTGTCCTGGCGCTTGAGGGCGCTACGTCCCGCGAGCGACTGGCGACCCTGCTGTGGCAACGTGAAGATCAGCGGGCGCTGTTGAGTCTACGGAACGCGTTACTGGCGATCCGGCGGGACCTGGGCGCGCATCAGGGGGTGCTGGGCGTGGATGGCCGGCACCTGAGTCTGCTGGGCCCGCTGGACTCTGACGTGTCCCGGATGGCCGCCGTCAGCGGGACGGACCTGATCAGCCTGTGGCGGGGTCCAGCCCTACAGGACCTCACAGTGCGCGACTCACCCCCGTGGGACGAGTGGCAGGACCGCCACGCCGCGGCCCTCACGGCGCGGTACGTCCGGTGCCTGCACGACGCGGCCCTGAAAGCGGCCCGCGCCGGCGACCTGCGCCTCAGTGAGCGGCTCGCCACGCATGCCCTGAGCGTGGACCCCCTGTCCGAGGAAGTCGCCTCGCACCTCATCCACCTGTACGCCACCACTGACCGGCCCGACGCGGCGCGGCACCTGTCCGAGCAGTTCAGGCGCGAGGTCCAGCCGGCGCTGTTCACGCCCGTCCAGGCGCCGTCCATTCAGATCACGCGTCCGGCGCCCATCACGCTCCCGACGCCACTGACGTCGTTCGTGGGGCGCCACCAGGAACGGCATCTGCTGCTTGAGGCCCTGACCGCACCTGATACTCGCCTGGTCACGGTGTACGGCCCGGGTGGCATCGGGAAAACCCGCCTCGCCGCTGAGGTCGCGCGTGCGTTCGCCGCGCTGCCGGGCGTGACCGGCGTCGTGCACGTGGATCTGAACGAGCTCAGCCGCCCTGGCGACCTGGCCGGCGCCCTGGCCGAACGCCTGGGCCTGCCGCCCTCCCGGGACTTGTGGCCGGATCTGCAGCGCCACCTGGAACAGCAGCACGCGCTGATTGTCCTCGACAGCTTTGAAGGTGCCCTGTCCGAGACCCCGGCCCTGCTCAACCTGCTGCGGCACAGCCCTCGCCTACGGGCGCTCGTCACGTCCCGGCAGATCCTCGGCTCCGACGCCGAGACCGTGCTTCATCTCGGGGGCCTCTCCCTGCCCGACCCGGCGGCCACGTGGCCCGCGGGTTACGGGTCCGAAGCGGTGCAGCTGTTCGAACAGCGTGCCCGGCAGGCGAACCTCGCCTTCTCCCTCACGCCTGAACTGCTGCCCCTGGTGGCGCGGGTGTGCCGGGATGTGGACGGGACGCCGCTGGCCCTGGAACTCGCCGCCGCCTGGCTCCGGTACACGACCCTGACCGACCTGGCCCACGCTTTGGACACCGACGTGCTGGCCCTGGCCTCACCCCATCACGACCCGCCGCCCCGCCACAGTTCCATGCGGGCCGTTTTCGAGCAGTCCTGGCAGCGCCTGACGGCTCGTGGACGCTCGGCCCTGAGCAGTCTGGGTGTCTTCCCGGTCAGTTTCAGCAGTGCGGCGGCGTTGGCCGTCACGGCACTCGGCCCGGCCGACCTCCAGGCGCTGATTGATGACAGCATGCTCAGCTTCGACGGGCGCCGTTACCGTTTCCATCCACTTCTGCGGCAGTTTGTTCAGGAGCGGCTGCGCGAGTCACCCGCTCTGCACCGCACGCTGATGGACCGGCACGCCGCGTACTACCTGGATCAGCTCGGGCAGCTGAGCGCCGCGGCCAGCGGGGGCCTCTCTGAGTCCCTCCTGACGTTCCTCCGTGCCGAGGAAGGGCACGTGCTGCAAGGCGTCGAGTGGAGCGCTGCCCAGGGTGACTACGCCCGGCTGCCCGGCATCGTCGAGGCCATCCAGTGGGATTTCGCGCTGCGCAGCCGGGTGGCCGACGCGCTGACCCTCCTGCGGCGCCTGCTGAACCAGGTGCCGCCTCAGGAGGTGCGCTGGGCTCACGTCCGCGCGGCACTCCTGACCTCCCTGGGCTGGTACGAACAGTTCGTCGGGGACCTGAACGAGGCGCAGGCCCTGTGCACCGAGGCGCTCGAACACGCCCGCCTCGCCGGGAATGACCTACAGATCTGCCGCGCGGCCAGCGGGCTGGGCGAGGTGTACTTCCGCACGGGCCGCTCCTGGCTAGCCGTGCCGCTGTTCACGGAAGCGGCGCGCCTGGCTGGGCAGGACGCCGTCCGGACGTTCCGCATCCAGGCGAACCTGGGTGCGGCGCTCGCCTTCACCGGTCAGCTCAGCGAGGCCCGCAAGACATTCGAGGCCACGCGCCGCGCCCTGGACTCCGGCCGGGTAAACCAGCCCATGGACGCCGTGATCCACGCGGCCCGCGAGGGCGTCGCGGCCATGGAAGCCCTGGACTTCACGCAGGCCGTCACGGCCTTCGAGCGCGGCCTGACACAGGCCCAGCGCATCCACTCCGAAGGGCAGATGTGGGGCCTGCGCGGTTGGCTGGCAGCAGCGTACGTGGAGCGCGCCCAACAGCTCGGCACGCCAGAGGACCTGCTAGAGGCGAGGCGCATCTGCCGGGCCGCCCTGGGGCATGACGCTCGGTGCGCCGACCCGATTCCCCTGGCGCTTCTGCACGGGGTGAACGGCTACCTCGCCCACCTGGTGGGGGACACGGAACTCGCCGGGCGCGAAGTGCGGCTCAGCCTGCAACTGGCCCTGCGGTCCGGAAGCATCCTCGGGATGCTGTGGTCCATTCCGTTCTTCGTGCAGGTCGTGCACCTGACGGGCAGGCACCGGGCCGTGTGCGCCCGCATCTACGCCAGTTCCTGCTCTGACCCCTGGACGCGGTGGCACCTGGCCCGCCACTGGCCGGAATTCGCCCAGCACCCACACGCACCGGACGATCACACCGACCTGGCCTCCCTCATTGCGGCGCTGCTGGCCGTGTAGGATCAGTGGCTGCGCGTGGCTGGGGTAAGCCACGCCACTGCCTGGAACAGATTCAGTGCTGACAGGCTCGGTCTCCATCAGCAGGAGTCCGGGAAGCCGAGCTGAATGTGAAGGGCATCGGCACACCTAATGCCAGCACAGCGAGAAAACGCCTGCTGCTGCATTCACCCGTCTGGCGCGTCGGGATCCTCCAGCCGCTCCCGGTACGTTCCGCAAGTCGACTCATCTCTCGGGCTGCCCAGCTCGCGCGCCTGGAGCTGATGGGCCCGACGTCTAGCTCCCTTATTCAGGTCCTTTTCGATGTGCGGGACACTTCCCCGCATCAGCTCAGAGCGGCCTCGCCTGACCTCTGGAGTGGTGCACCATTCCTGCTTTCTTCAGGACTCCTCTTCACCCGGTGGGGGCTGGACTACCAGCTGCCCGTGCACGTTCCGCCGGTCCACTGCGAGTTCCTCGTACGCCAGCTCGACCGGGACCGTGTGCTGCACCGTCCGTGTTTCCCGGGTCAGGTGGACGTCCTGAACGGCGTACACCTGCTTGACCACCTGCACCTGCTCCTGAGTGAGTTGGATTTCCCTGATCGTCCCTGGCTCCAGCTGTACGCCGTCCAGTAGAACCTGCCCGTGACCGGCCGCAACTTCGATGACGAGCACCTCTTCGGTCAGTTCAACCTCGACGGTCTCCACACGGGTCCGGCGTTCGCGGCGGACGATCACCTGCCCGGCCAGCACCCGCTGTTTGGCGAAGGTGGCCCGCTCCTCGCGTAACTCAAGGGTGCCCACCGGCACCCTCTTCACTTCAGTGTCGTTGTCCATAAGCAGAAGGGGGAGACGCGTGGCCTCCCCTGCGCCTCAGCGGCGGTCGATCTTCCCGTCGAGGGGATCTACAGCGTCTGCAGCCCGCTCGCCGAGCGTGCGGTCATCTGCCCGCAGCGCCGTGTCGCCGCCCTGAACGGTAACCTGACCCGACTGATTCACGTCCAGCACTTCACGGCCTACCGTCTCGGTGACGGTCTGCTGTTCGGTCACGGTGCGCTTGCCCACCTCGACTTCCTCCGTCACGTACGCCTGCTTGCTCACATCGGCCCGTTCGGCTTCCAGATCGACCCGGACCGTCTCGGTCCCTTCTCCAAGCGTGACGGCTCCTTCCACAGGACGCGCTTCGCTCACAGGGCGCCGCTCGATCACCAGCTCTTCGCGCTCCAGACCTACGGTGACGTTCTCCGTCCGGGTTTCCACGTGCTTGCCGATCTCGACTTGCCCGGCCACGTAGCGGTCCTTGTTCACCTGAAGTCGCTCTTCGAGCAGCTGGAGCCGCTGCGGGGTGCGGTAGGCTTCGTCATCGTCCCGGTAGACGAACTCGCCGGGCGTGGTCTGCTGCCGTGCCCTGTCCACGCCGTACAGCACGCGGATGTCCTCCACCTGATTGTCATAGGTGTAGTCCTGTCCTGCCGTGTAGGTGGACATGTCCTTGACCTGATCCCGGGTCAGCTGGTCAAAGTACACGCCGTCCTCCTCGATGCGGGCGGACCCGACGGGAACCATCACTTCCTTGGCGCTGAACCAGCCCCCCACATCCAGAACGAAGTACCGGATGCGGCCGCTGCCGTCCGTCAGGATTTCGCGGACGGTGCCGACCTTCTCACCGTTCTGGGCGTAGGCGTGGCGGCCCACGATGTCGTACGTGTCGCCCACGTCGTAGTTGCGGTCGCGGATCAGCTCGGATACAGGCATCAGTCTCGCCATGGTCAGCTCCTTTGTGTGGTGGGGTGGTTGAGCCACCCGAACACTTCGAAGTGTGCCCGCGTCACTTCCGACTTCTCAGCCAGTTCGTTCAAGGTCGAGTTGAGAGGGTCCGCCCTCTGAACTCCTGACCGAGATGCTCTGAAGGTGACGTACAGCTCAGCTGAGGACCTTGGGATCACCCCATTCGAGGCTCGGTCGGCACGGAGTTCATCCTCAGGAAGTCTGGATTACGTGGGCCGCCCACCCTCACCGGTCCGGAACGCTGCCGTGGCCAGGGCCGATGGGCGTCGGTCAGGCCGATGCGGCAGTGACAGGTCCGTGCTGGCGTTCCCTTGCGCGGCGGTCTATCAATCGCCGCAGAGCGGCCTGTGAGCCGCGCCTTTTCATGCTCAGAGATGGGCCGAACATGCGCAGGGGGAACGGCAGCACCGACCAGCAGGCGTGATGAAGCAGAAACCCTCTTCAGAAAGCACTGTTGACACCGTTCTTGATCTCCCTCAGGGCGGCCAGGAATGACATAGTCCATCCCCCGGAAACATCCGGGCATCCTCGTCGAGGACTGAGCTGTACACCAACAAAGTAGGCCCGCGTCACGCAGAGTGGCAATCTGCCATTTCTTTCCAGCAATATAATGGCAGGAGGACGTATGCCCATCAAAACCGTATCCCGTGTTCAGACCTTGATCCAGGGTGTGCTGGAAGAACGCGCCGCCCGTGGTCTGGGGGGTGAGCTGCCCGAGACCAAGGTGACGCTCCGCCTGCATGCCGCCGACGCGTTCTGGCTCACGCAGCTTGCCGAGTTGATGGACGCCAGCCGCACCCGCACCGCTTCACAACTGCTGTCCGCTGCGGTCCGTGACGCCGCTCAGGCCGCCGGTCTGCCCACTGAAGGTGACGCGTTCAAGGCGCAGTTCAGAGCCTTCCTCGACGCGGAATTTCACCAGGACACCCCATGACACGACACCTGACCCCAGGAGCTCCCATGCTCGACGCTACGCCCCATTGGATCGCTTCCTCTGACTTCCTCTGGCCTGCGCTGGGTTCACCGCAATTGCAGGCGGGTCCGGGATGAATCACGTCAACCCCATTGATCTGCCCATCCTGATCATTTCGGCCCTGCTGCTCGTGGGCCTGTTCGCCAGTAAACTTGGCGGCCGCCTCGGGGTGCCCGGCTTGGTGCTGTTCCTCATCATCGGGATGCTGGCGGGCAGTGAGGGCCCGGGCGGCATCGACTTCGAGAACTACGGTCTCACGCAGGCGGTGGGCATCATCACCCTCGCGTTCATCCTCTACTCCGGTGGGCTGGAGACGAACTGGTCGCATACGCGCCCAGCTCTGCGCGGCGGTCTGGTCCTGGCCACCGTGGGCGTGCTGCTCACCACCTCGCTGGTCGCCGCGGTGGCGCACGCGCTGCTCGGCCTGCCCTGGCTGACGAGTTTCCTGCTGGGGGCGGTGGTTTCCAGTACGGACGCCAGCGCCGTGTTCTCCGTGCTCAAGGAACGGGCCCTGGGTCTGAAGGGCCAGATCAAGCCGCTGCTGGAGTTCGAGTCCGGCGTGAACGACCCGATGGCGATCTTCCTCGTCATTGGCCTCACGTCCCTGATCGGGCATCCCGGCACGCCATGGCCCGAGATGCTGCTCCTGTTCGTCAAGCAGATGCTGCTGGGCGCCGCCTTCGGCGCGGGCCTGGGCTGGCTGGCCGTGCGGACCTTCAACCGGATTGACCTGCCCTCCGAAGGGCTGTACACCGTCCTGTCCGTCGCGCTGGTCGGGTTGGTCTACGCCCTGACGGCGCTGGTGGGCGGCAGCGGCTTCCTGGCGGTGTACATCGCGGGCGTGGTCCTGGGGAACAGCACCTTCGTGCACAAGCGCAGCCTGCGCCACTGGCACGAGGGCCTCACGTACCTGCTGGAAATCGGGATGTTCCTGCTCCTGGGCCTGCTGGTCTTTCCGTCCAAAGTGGTGGAGATCGCCGTTCCTGGTCTCCTGATCTCACTGTTCCTGATGTTCGTCGCGCGTCCCGTTGCCGTCTTCGTAAGCCTGGCCCTGACCCGGATGCCCGTCCGGCATCAGGGCATGGTGGCCTGGGTGGGGCTGCGCGGCGCCGTTCCGATCATCCTGGCGACCTTTCCGCTGCTGGAGCACCTGCCGGGCTCGCAGACGATCTTCAACGTGGCGTTCTTCATCATGCTGACCAGCCTGCTGATTCAGGGCACCACCCTGCCGGCCGTCGCGCGCTGGCTGGGCGTGGAGGAACAGGCATCCGGGCCGAACACGCAGCGTCTGCTGTTCACGCCGACCGGGGCGGGCAAGAACGACCTGGTGGAGGTGGTGGTGCCGCCACAGTCGCAGGTGGTGGGGCAGCGCATCGTGGACCTGCGCTTTCCGGCCGAGGCGCTGATCCTCCTGATCCACCGGGCGGGCGAGTACATCGTGCCGAACGGCTCAACGATCATCCAGGCGGGTGATGAACTGCAGGTTCTGGGCAGCCGCGAGTTCGCCGATGAGGTCCGGGCCCGCATCGAACCGAAGGGCCCACAACCGGCCTGACCGGCGTTCCGGACCTGAAGGCTCCCGCACCTGCACCAGGGCGGGAGCTTTCTCGTCTACGGGAAGCTCTGGGCAGCCCATCCACTCCAGAACGAAGATCTTCCGGTGCCGTCCGGTTGGGCCCGGACGAGGTGTACCGCGCAGCGTGAACTGCACTGCTCGTGGACCGGGAAGACAGTCGGGATCCGGTCAGCCTGACCTTGCTGATCCACCCCGTTCATCTGTCGGCCCTTTTCTAGGTCCTGGCGAGTTGCCCTTCCCGTCATTACTGAGGGTTTTCACCTTTGAAAACCACTGGGGCTGTCCCCGCACATGGAGGTCTCTTGACCTCACTCAATGGCTGCCGTCAGATCGTGGTCCGTACGTATGAGCTCTGTGTCATCGCGCACGAACCCGACGGCGGGAGAGTGGGGCGCGGACTGTTGCACCATCGAATTCCTTCCCTGCGGACTCGCCGTAGCCCTTCTGGGGGCTCCCCTACTCTGGACATGACGTCCTGCCCTCAGGAACGCGAGGTTTCCGTCTCCTGTCCCCCCGCCTTTCTCTGGCCCGCCCGGTGACCGTATGACCCACGATCCATCCTCTCCCGCTTCCACCGCCCCACTCGAATCGCTCGAGGCTCAGGTGCGGGCGTTGCAGGCGGAAGTCGCCCAGGCCAGGGCCCTCTTCCAGGACGCGCCGCACGCCACGTACCTCCTCGACGATCAGGCCCGACTTGAGGACCTCAATGCCCAGGGCGCTGCCCTGATCGGCGTCACTCCGGGCGCGCTGCGCGGCCGCCTGCTCAGCAGCGTCCTGAGCGCCGACACGCGCTTCGCTCTGGGGGCCCTCCTGCACCGTATGTTCAGCGGGCAGGACGCCCGCCCGACTGAGGTGCGCCTCGTCACGGCCAGCGGGACAGAACGGGACCTGCTACTGTCCGCCAGCCTGCACGTCCGCTCGGCCGGCACGCGGCTGTGCCAGCTCACCGCCACGGACGTCACCGCCTTCAAATCGGCGCACCAGACGCTCCTGAGCACCACCCAGCAGCTGGAGCAGGACCTGGAACGTCAGCTCGGCCGCTTCGCCGCGCTCGGGGACGAGTACAAGGAGGTCATGCTGGCCGCCGAACGTGAACTCGGCACCACCCTGACCCGCGAGCAGAACGTCCTGAGCCTGATGCACCGGCAGAGCACGCCCGACGGCTGGCCCCGCTCCCTGGGACATGTCACCCAGGCCGTGCAGGACACGCAGGGCCTGCTGACGTCCCTGAAGGGCTACATGCAGGCCCGGCTGATCCGGGCGCGCCTGTGGCCCGTGGACCTGAATAAGGTGCTCCGGGAGGTCCTGAGGGAACTGGAGCCGCTTCAGGCCGAGCGGACCGTGCACCTGACCTGCCCGCCCCTGCCCGTGCTGCACAGTGACCATCAGGTGCTGCACATCCTGCTGCGCGAGTACCTGGCCAACGCCCTGAAATTCACCCGAACGTGGCCCGAAGCGCGGCTGCACCTGCTGGTCCGCGAGGCCGAGCAAGAGTACTGGATTGGCGTTCAGGACAACGGCGTGGGTTTCAACATGCGGCAGAAGGACAATGCGTTCGAGCTGTTCGGTCGCCTGCACTCAGCTGAACGCTACGAGGGCCCTGGGCTGGGCCTGACCGTGGTGCGGCGCCTGTGCGAGCGGTTCGGTGGTCGCGCCTGGGGCGAAGGCAGGGAGGACCAGGGCGCCACCTTCTGGTTCGCGTGGCCTAAGGCGCCCACTCCCTGACGCTCACGGGCGTGTCCGTTCCGCCGGTCAGGTGCCCCCCGACCCTGGTGGATCGTCCAGGAAGGCCTCCAGTTCAGTGACCGCCTCATCCCGCGGGAAGGCGAGGACCACCTTGCCGCCCGTGAGTTCCGGTTCCGCCCAGGCCCAGCCGCCGTGCCGGGCCAGGATGCGCCGCACCTGCATCAGCCCGCTGCCCGCCAGCAGCGGCACCTGCTGTTCCGTGCGCACCGTCAGGTCAAACAGCGTCGCGGCCTCCTCGCCGCTCAGGCCGGTGCCGTCATCGACGACTGTCACCCACACCTCACCCTGCACCGCCTGACTGGTCACCGTCACGTACCGGGCCCCCCGGGTCTCACTGAGCACGAACGACAGCAGCACCTCCAGCGCCTGCTTCAGCAGGGCCCGGTCCGCCCGCACGATGGGCAGCGGCTGAACGAACCACGTGGCCGGGCGCTGCTCAGCCGCCGTAACTTTGAGCGCCTCGAACAGTTCACCCAGCGGCACGAGTTCCTGATTCACCGCCTGGCTTTCCAGCTGCGCGAGGGCCTGCAGGTCGTGCGCCACCCCCTGCAACTGGGCCAGTCCGTTCTCCAGCGCGTCCGACACGGCCGGTGTCAGGTCCGCCAGCACTTCCTCGGCGCGTTCCGGCTCCAGGAAGCGGCTGAAATACGCCGCGGGGACTCTCAGGTCCCGGGCCGTCCGGGTGATGAGCGTGCCCAGTTCGGCATTGAGGTCCGCCAGACGCTCCCGCTGCCGCTCCACCTGCTGCAGTTGCGCGGCGCGGTCCAGGGCCAGATCCAGGTGCCGCACGATGGTCTCCAGGACCGCCCGGTCGGCCGCGGACCAGACCCGCCGGCCGAACAGCGCCACGGCGAAGACCCCCACGGGCCGGTCAGCCACCGTCAGGGGCAGCGTCGCCACGGCGTTCGTCCCGTGCTCCAGGGGCCCGAGCCCATCCGTGTCGGGCGCGTAGTAATCCTGAAACAGCGGCCGGCCGGTCTGCCAGGGCTGGTCGAGGCTCGGGACCTGCCCCAGCTCCAGTCCGGCGTCCACGGCGGCCTGAAGGGCCGGGCTGCGCATGTCGCCCGCCTGCACCCGCAGCCGCCACTGCGTCCCCTCCGGCTCGTAGTACGTGGCAAAGCCGCCTGGCAGCAGCGACAGCGCGACGTCCTGCACCCGCCGGATCAGGGCGTACGGATCCAGGTGCAACGCCAGATTCCGGGACAGCTCCGCGAACGCTTCCAGCGCCTGAGTCTGGGACGCCAGTTCGGCGTTCGTCTCCGCCAGCTGCCGCGTGCGGTCCTCCACCCGGGCCTCCAGCACGGCAGACTGCTCCCGCAGGTGGTGGATGTCGGTCGCCGCCCCGTACATCCGGGTGTCCTCGCCCTCATCACCGAGCAGGGGAGAGGTGCTCACGACAAACCAGCGATACACGCCGTCGTGCCGGCGGATGCGGTGCTCCTGCCGCAGCGGCTGACCCATGTCGACCGCCTGCTGGGACCGCCGGGCAGAACCTTCCCGGTCGTCCGGATGAATGGCGTCCGTCCAGCCCCACCCGGTCGCCTGCTCGAAGGTCTGCCCGGTGTAGTCCAGCCAGCGCTCGTTGTACCAGGTGGTGAAGCCGTCCGGACGGCTCTCCCACAGCAGGTCCGGCACGAGGTTCGCCACCGCCCGGAAGCGTTTCTCCGAGTCGCGAAGCGTCTTCTCGGCGTGGGCGCGCTCCACAGCCGCCCAGGTCCGCTCGGCGACCGCTTCGACCAGGGTCGCCTCCGCTGGCGTCCACACGTGCGGGGTGGGGAAGTGCAGGGTGAAGACCGCCACGAGCCGCCCGCCCTTGATCAGCGGGACGGCAATCGCGGCCTGCGTGCGGACGGCCGCGTAAGCGGCCCGCTCATCCCCGCTCAGCCGCGCGTCATGCTGCGCGTCACTCACCATGACCGTCCGGCCCGCATGGAGTTCCGCGAAGTACCCGGGGCCGTAGCTGCCGTTGAGGTGGCGTCCCGCGAAGCTCGGCACGCCGTCGGTGTAATCGTGATGGACGGTGAAGTGAGCGTCGTCCGAGTCGATTTCCGCGTAGGCCGCGCGGCTCGCGCCGAGGTGACGCCCGAGCACGCGGGCGGCCACGCGCTGCACCTCGACGGGATCGGCCAGTGGGCGCAGCGCGTCGGAGAGTTCCAGCAGGAACGCCTGCCGTTCCTCAGAGGCGCGCAGGGTGTTCTCGGCCTGCTTGCGGTCCGTGATGTCGTACGACACGGCCAGGACGGCCGAGACGTCCCCCCCCGCCGTTGCTGAGGGGGACGCCCCGGGTGATAAACGCGCGGCCGTGGGCTTCGTGCTCGTACTCGAACCCCACGCCGGTCAGCGCCAACCGGTAGTGCGCCTCGTACTCGCCCACCAGGGCCGTGGGCATGGCCTGCGCGACGGTCCGGCCCACCAGATCTTCCGGACGGTACCCGGCCGCGCTCAGCGCCTCGCCCTGCGCCAGGACGTACCGCAGGTCGCGGTTCACCACGAAGACCGCGCTGCCCGGCAGCTGCCCGATCAGGGCGCGCAGGCGACCCTCGGACTCTGTCAGGGCTGTTGCGGCCCGGACGCGCTCGACCTGGGGGAACAACCGGTGGGCGACGTCCCGAATCAACTCCAGTTCCAGTTCGGTCCAGGGCCGGGGCTGACGATCTGCCACCGCGAAATAGGCTCTCCAGCGGCCGTCCTGACTGTAGGGCACGGCGACGTACGCGCCGATCTTCTGGGCCGCCGCCCCGGCCCGCAGGCCCGCCGTTGCGGGCGAGTCCCCCGTGATGGCGGTCACGTCATGACTGACCGTCAGCTCCCCGGCCCGCAGGCGGCTTGCCTGATCCGGTGAGATGAACCCCGCCAGTGAATGGGTGCCCAGCACGGTCGGCACGTCCTGCGCGTGCCAGAAGTGCCGCACCGTCACTTCACCCAGGTCCTCGTTCACGTCCACGTAGTGGAAACAGCTCAGGCCCAGGTGAGCGGCGAGGCCGCCGCCGACCGCGCGCAGCAGATCCTCCTCCGTCCGCGCCTGGCTGAGCTCCCTGGACAGCTCGACCATGAACGCCTGATTCGCTTCACGGCGCTTGCGTTCCGTCACGTCCCGGAACACCACCCCGAAGCGGTTGTCCGAGTGCCTGAACGCGGTGGTCTCGAACCACCTGCCGAAACCCGCCGCGTACGCCGTGTACCGGGCCGGTTGACCCGTCTGCACCACGCGGGCGTAGGTCTCGATCCAGCCGGGTTCAATCAGCGGGTTGACCTCACGGGCGGTTCGCCCGACCGCCCCGCTGACGGGCACGTCAGTCTGCGCCCAGGCGTCATTGACTTCCAGGTACCGCCAGTCGCTGGGCTGGCCGGTCTCATCCCAGATCAGTTCGGCCAGCGCGAACCCTTCCCCCATGTTCTCGAACAGCAGCCGGTAGCGCCGTTCACTGCTGCGCACAGCCTCCTCAGCCTGACGGCGCCCGGTGATGTCCGTGAAGAGAACCGCCACCCGGCGGCTCCCCTCGCCCCCCAGGCGGAAGATGTTCAGGTCAAAAGTCCGGCCCAGCGTAAGTTCGCCCTCCTCGACGCGCATCGGCTCGCCGGTCTCCGCCACCTGACCGTACAGCTCCGCCCAGCGGGGGTTGGGGGTCCCCAGGAGCGCCGTGGCGGTGCGGCCCACCGGGTAGGGCATCCCCGTGTGCCGCATGAACGCGCGGTTGACCGACAGAAACAGGAAATCCACCCATCGGCCCGCCGCGTCCGCCAGCACCTCGACCACGGCGTAGGCCTGATCCATCTCACTGAACAGGGCGTAATACGTCGCCTCGCACAGCTGAGGGTCCACATCGGGACGGTCCGGTGCAGCGCCGCCGCCTTCCAGAAGCTCAGCCACAACCAGGGCCAGATTCCTGGAGGACAGCACCAGCATGGCCGTCTGCGCCAGGGCCGTCTGGGGGGTCCCATTCTGGCGCTGGACGAGGCCCGTGCCGCCCACGCCCCGCAGGGCCCGCGCCCCGGCCACGCCATCGGCCCCCTCGCCCAGCAGCACCACGAGCGCCGCAGGGCCCACGCTGAGAGCCAGTGAGGCCAGCAGCTGACCCAGGCGGCGCGCCGGGGACCGCGCATCCGGCGCGCTCACAGCGCAGCGCAACCCAGGTTGAACATCCACCAGCAGGTCTGGCGGGGCGACGTACACCCCTCCCGCTTCCAGAATCAGCCCGTGCTCCACTGCACGGATGGGGTCAGGGAACGGCCGGCGCAGCTCATACAGGGTGGCCCCCGCTTCAGACGCGTCTCCGGACATCACGATCGGGACAGCGGCCGACCGTGAGGTGGGCAGTTCCGCCAGCACCCGCGCAGCAGCCTTCAACTCCCCGGCAGGGACCGTCAGGATCAGCACCTCGAAAGGTGCGGCGGCCGGGGCAGAGGAGGCGGACATGGCTGACCCGTAGTGTACGGGCGTCGCCTGGGCGGGAGTTCTTAGGGAAGTTTGAAATGTTCAGCTGACCTGAGGTGGAGCGTGAGAAAAGCCTGAACTCCTCCAGCGCCCCAGTGACATCTCTTCGTCAGAAGAGAAGGGGCGAGCAGTCTAGACGCAAGAGCGCGACTGGAAGAGTTCAGTGAACTAGGCGATCCCCAGTCATGAATGAAAGCGACTGGCGGTCTCTTGTCGGCGCAGTCATTCGCGGGGTCTTGTATGGGCCGTCGGTGGAACGGTGCCACCGGAGCGCTTCCCCACATGCCAGAGAGCTTGCCGGTCCAGAATACGCTCCGGCACATCATCAGAAGGTTCAGCGTCAGGGAACAGGCCGGGCTCTACGCGGGGCTGTCGCACTCTTGAGGCGGCCATTCGCCTGATGCATTACTGGCTCAGCTGGGTCCGGGGAAGGGTTAACTGACTGGGGCGTTGCGGCACGTGTGGTGACCAATAGTCTTCATCGTAAGTTTCCGGACAGATGAGCCTCAGTAAATTAACGAGACCTTATGGGACTCTCACAATGAGATTGCCGACGAGCGTTCAAGCCCCCGGAGGGACGACGTGAACAAACCATTCATCCTGCTGATCGGCGCCCTCCTGCTGGGCCAGGGGTCCGCGCAGACCACCAAGGCCGGCACGGTCATCACCAACCAGGCCGCCGCGACCTTCCAGAACGCCGCTGGGCAGACGCTCCCCACCGCGTACTCGCAGGTTGTGAGTTCCACCGTGCTGCCCATGCCTGGCTTCGACACCGTGTACCGCGACGGCCAGGACGGAGCGACCATCGGCAACACCGCCACCGGCCCCGTTCCCAGCGGTTACGCCGCGCAACTGCACCCAGGGGACGAGCTCCTCACCGCGTATACCCTTGTCAACATGGGCAACACCGACCAGACGGTCGCGCTGACCAGCGTGACGACCGGCAGCCCCAACAGCGGCCAGACCGTCACGTACTACCTCGACAGCAACGGCGACGGCCTCCTGTCCGCGCAGGAGCGCGCCGCCGGACCGGTCACTCAGGTCACACTGAACTGGAATGACCCCTAGACCTCCACCGATGAGGGCCTGACGCCATTCATTCAGGTCCTGCGCGTCCCCGACACCGCACCGGACGGCGCCGTGTACGCCGCCAGTCCCGCCGCGACCGGTCAGCTGCTGCGCGCCGCGGACCGCACCGTGATCACTGTGCAGGAAAGCGCCACCCAGCTCGAACTCCAGTACAGCCGCGCAGTGGTCCGCGTCGGCGTGCCCGCCTGCACCGTCGCCATCACGCCCGACGGCACCGTCGCTGCCCCCGGGCAGATGCAGACCGCCCTGCCCGGCACCGGCGCGCAGTTCACCTACACCCTGCGCAACACCGGCCAGACGACCGTCACGGTCCCGGTGCGCGCCAGCGTGCTGCCCGGCACGGCCCTCCCGAACGTGCAGGTCGTGCTTGACCGCAACGGCAATGGTCAGGCTGACGCTGGCGAAAGTGCCGTGCAGAGCGTGCAGGTCGGCGCGGGTCAGAGTGCCGCGCTGGTGCTCGTCGTCAGTCCCGTCGCCACCGCCGGCGACGTGTACGTCAACCTCACCGCCGAGTGCGCCGACGGGACCCTCGACGACAACAACGTCGCCCTGCTACGCGTCGGTTCGCTGGGCCTGACCAAGACCGCCGACCGTCCCGTGGTGGTGGTCGGCGACCGCCTGACATACACCCTCACCCTGACCAACCAGTTCCCCGGCACGATGCTGCGCGACATCCAGGTGACCGACACGCCAAAGACGGGCCTGTCCTACATTCCCGGCACCAGCAGCCTGAACGGTCAGCCCATCGCCGATCCTGTCACCGCGAACGGCGCGCTCACTTGGACCGTGCCGACCCTGGCCGACGCCGCGAACGCCACCCTGACGTACGGCATGCGCGTCACCCCCGACGCCAGCGGCGAGGTGCTGAACACCGTCACCGCGCAGGGCCGCACGCTCAGCGGCGCGACCACCGCCTTCGCCTCCGCCCAGGCGGCAGCCACGAGCAAGGTGCAGGGCCTGCTCAACTTCGCGCCGCTCGGTGACCTGGTCGGCCGGGTCTTTATCGACACCAACGGCAACCGAATCTTCGACCCGCAGGATACGCCCGTGTCCGCAGCCCGCATTCTGCTCGCCGGGGGCCGCGAAGTCCGCACCGACGCTCAGGGCCGCTACGCCTTCCCGAACGTCGCCCAGGGCACCCAGGCGCTGCGCCTCGATCCCGTCAGTGTCACGCTCCGTCCCCTCAGCGTTCCTGAAGACGGCGGCCTGAGCGGCACCCGCACCGTTCAGGTGCGCGGCCTGACCACCGTCGACTTCCCCCTGACTGCGCCCAGCAGCGCCGCGCAGATGCCTCCGGTGCAGACGCCAGGCGCGCCGCGCACCTCCACCCTGCGCCTGCCCCCCGGCAGCACCGACGTGCAGGTGCGCGACACGATCAACGTCACGGTCGCCGACACCGGCACCACCGTCACGCCCCTGCTCGTGAACGGCGAGGTCGTCCCGGCCAGCCAGATCGGTGAGCAGGCCACCCTGACGGGCGGTGAACGCCTGCACACCTACATTGGCGTTCCACTGCGCCTCGGCGCCAACCTCCTCCAGCACGGCGAGGACCAGGTCACCGTCTACCGCGTCGGCCCGACCGCTGCCTTCGAACTTACGCCGCTCGACCTTCACGCCGACGGCCGCACCCCCCTGCGGGTCCAGGTGCGGACCGTGGACGCCGCCGGGCGCACCACCAACCTCAGCGCCGTCACCGTTCGCAGCAGCCTGACCACCACCAGCCCCGACGCCCTGCCCGGGCAGAACGGGTACCAGCTCAAACTCGAGCAGGGCGTCGGCGTGCTGACCTTCGCACCACAGGCCCGCCCCGGCACCGTCACCCTCGACCTGAACCAAGGGGACGCCAGGCGTCGCGTCACGCTGCCCGTCGCCCCGGCGGCCGGGAGGGCCGGCGTGGGTGTGCTCAGCGCCACGCTCGGCCTAGACGGCACCCTCAGCGCCGACGACCTGACCTGGCAGGCTCGCGCCAGCCTGGACGCCGAAGTCAGCGGCGGACAACTCAGGGTCGCGGCCGACACGGGCGGCCTGCCCACGGACCTCGACATCCTGAAACGCTTCAACACGACCGGCGACGCCAGCGCAGCCAGCGTGCCCCTCCAGGGACAGGACCCCGTGGCGTTCTCCTATGAGCACCCCGCATTCTCCGTGCGCTACCGCCACGGACCGGTGCCGGTGGACGTCCTGCCCGTCGGGGCGCAGCTCACCGCCCTCAGCGCCGAGACCCACGGCACCCCCGCCGTATCGGGCTTCGTGGCCCTGGTGCCGACCGACCTGATCACCGACGAGCGCCTCACGCCCGACGGCACCCGCCTGCTGCGCCTGGCCCACGAGCAGATCAGCGCCGGAAGCGACACCCTGACCCTGATCACCGTCGACCGCGTCACCGGTCAGGAACGCGCCCGCACCGTCCTGGTCCGCAACGTCGACTACCAGCTCGACCTGGCCAGCGGCGTCGTAACCCTCACCGGCCCCCTGGCGCCCTACGACCTGTCCCTGAACGGGCAGTACGTCAGCGCCAGCTACCGCCTGGACCAGGCCGGTCAGCGCGACCTTGCCTACGGCGCGCAGGTGAAGTACCAGACAGACACCACCTCGCTCGGGGCCGCCGTGGTCCAGCTGGACGGACAGACCACCTTCGGCGTACGCGCCGCGTACAACGACCCGGCCACCCACGCCGACATCCGGGTTGCCCTCGCCGGCGGACTGCTCGCCCAGGCGTCCGTGAACACCACCCAGGGCCGCACCACGACCGCCGCCAGCGTCCGCTACCAGGACGCCAGCTACACCGGACTCGGACGCGGCGCCGCGGGCCTGAACACCGCCGCCAGCGTCACGACCGCCGTCACCGACACGCTCGGCGTCCGGGCCAGCGCGCAGTACCGGCAGGAACTCACCACGGACGGCACTACAACTGAGCAGGGCCAGGCGGAAGGACAGCTGACCTATCACTCCGGGCCGTACAGCGTCGGCGCTGGACTGCGCTACAGCGTCGGTGACCAGCAGGGCCTCAGCGCCGTCGCCAGCGCCGGTTACCGCCAGGAGCCGTTCACCGTGGACGTCACGCACGCCCAGCCCCTCAACGGCACCGTCGCCCCGGAAAGCACCCTCGGGGTCCGCTACCGCCTGACCGGCACGACCACCCTCGGCGTCACCAGCCGCTACACCTGGGGCGTCGGCGGCGCGACCGTGCTGAGCGTCGACAGCCGCGTCCGCGGCGTGGACTACACAGCCGCCTATGAACTCCCCACTGCCAGCGGCGCAGGGAACCTCGCCCGCTTCGGCGTCAGCACCACCCTGCCGCTGAACGACACCACCACCCTCGGCCTGTACGCCAGCGCCGTTCACCACGCTGGGACCGGGGCGAACGACGCCGCCGCCGGCGCCAACCTGCGCTACAAAGACCAGCGCCTCAGCGCCGCGCTTGGCACCGACCTGGTCTACACCCCCGCCGGCTTTGGCGTGATCCTCCGCGGCGGCGTTGCTGGCAGCGTCACGGGCGACCTGACCCTCAGCGCCGACGCCCTCATGGAAACTGGCGCAGGCAAAGGCGGACTGCGCGTCGCCGCCGGGTACGCCTACCGCGGCCGCACCATCGACAGCCTCGGCGTGATGCGCTACGCCAGCGGGACCCTCGCCGGCAGCCAGCCTGAAGTCAGCAGCAGCGTAAGCGCGACATACCACCAGCCGCAGTTCGCCCTGCGCGCCAGCACCGACACCCGCACCCTGCTCAGCGACCCGGACAGCTTCACCATCCAGGGCGCCCTGAGCGGCACGTACTACCTGAATAACCGCTTCGGCGTCGGCGCCTGGGCCCACGTCCTCACGCAACCGTCCACGCAGACGACCCTGACCGGCTTCGGACTGGAAGGCAGCGTCCGCGCGCTCCCGGGCACCTGGCTCACCGCCGGGTACAACCCCGTCGGCTTCACCGGCATCAGCACCCTCTACACCAAGCCGGGACTGTATCTGCGCCTTGATCTGACCCTCGACGACACCCTCGGAGAGACCAAGTGAGCCACACCACCCGCACCCGGCGCCGGCCGCGGTACCTGACGCTGCTGTCCGCCCTGCTCATCGGCGGCGCCAGCACCGGCCTGGCCGCCACTACCAACTTCACCAGCTCCTCCCCATGGACCACCGTGCTGATCGGCGCGCAGTACGACAGCCCTAACGACCGCCAGGCCAACGGCGGCCCCGACCTGCTCGGCGACGCCACCCACGGTCTGCTGTACCTCAACTACGACAACAAGGGCACGGCCACCGACGCCGATGACGTCGTCGCGTACCGCGTGCGCCTCGACGGTACAAGCACCTCCTTTGCGGACGTGGTGTACATGGGCGTCGACGCCAACGCCGACGGCGTCGTGGACGCCTTCATCGGCGTGAGCAACCAGAGCAGCTCCGGCATCCGCATCTGGGACACCGGCACTGGGCTCAACACCGCGCCGAGCAACACCACCGTCTCCATCAACACCACGTTCACGGAAACCGCCACCAACTACTACTACGCCCCGGTGTCGGCCACCAGCGACCCCAACTGGACGTCCGCCGACATGGACGCTGACGGCGCCACCGACTACTTCCTGAACTTCAGCCTGAACTTCACGGACCTCAAAACTTACTTCGCCACGAAAGGCATCACCATCAACACCTCCACCGCGCTCCGGTACGCGGTCGTCTCCTCCACGCAGAGCAACGCCTTCAACTCCGACATCGGCGGGGTCAACGACAAACAGCTCGGCAAAGCCGCCGGTGACACTACCTGGAACAGCATCTTCTCCCCGGCGGTCTCCCCCAACGGCATCACCGTCTCGAGCGTCAGCACCGGAACAGCCGTAGAAGGCGCCCCCGTCGTTCACCAGATTGCGCTGGCCGGACAGAACGGCCTCAATGACACAACCCTGACGGTCACTCTGACGGCTGGTACCGCCACCCTCGGCACCGACACCTCCGGCGCCCAGTACAGCCTCGACGGCGGCACGAACTGGGTCACCGCGATCGGCAACGGACCCTCGTACGCCATCACCCTGCCCAAAGGCGCCGTCATCCCCAGCAACACCGTGCTGTTCCGCGTCCTGACCGTCAGGGACAACCTGTACGCCGAAGGCAGCGAAACCTACACGGTCACCGCCAGCACCCCCACCACGCTCACCGCGCCCACAGCCGTGACCGGCACAATCACCAACTTCATCCCGGTCGTCAACAGCGTCGCCGACACCAGCGGAACAGAAGGGACCAACCTCACCCATACGGTGACGCTCGCTAACGCCGCGACCACCGGACCGACCACCGTCGACCTGGTGCTCACCGGGGGCACGGCCACCATCGGCACCGACACGGGCACCGTGGAGTACAGCACGGACAGCGGCGTCAACTGGACAACCACCGTGCCGGGCGCTGGCGGCACGTTCGCCGTCTCACTGCCCGCCAACATCAAGACCTTCCAGGTCAGGATTGCCGCCACGACCGACACCAGCACCGAAGGCTCCGAAACGTACCGGCTGACCGCGTCCGTCGCGGGTGGCGCCAGCACGTTCGGCACCGGCACCATCAACGACCCGGCCCTCGCGCCAACCGTGACGATCAGCGCGCCAGACAACACGAACACCAGGACGCCGACCATCACCGGTACGACGACTGCACCATCAGGCAGCACCGTGACCGTCACGGTGACCCAGGGCGCCACCAGCTTCAACCTGACGACGACGGTGCAGTCCGGCGGCACCTACAGCGTCACCGTGCCGAACGCCAACGCGCTGGCGGACGGTGCCTACACGGCTGCGGCGTCCGTGACCACCGCCGGTGGCACTGGGACCGCTTCCGACCCGGGCAGCGTGGACGCCACACCCCCCGCCATCACCATCACCGCCCCGGACAACACGAGCGACACAACGCCCACGATCACTGGCACGACGGACACGCCGGTGGGCAGCCCTATTACGGTGACCGTGACTCAGGGCGCCACGAGCTTCACCCTGACGACCACCGTGCAGACGGACGGGACCTTCAGCGTGACGGTTCCGAACGGCAGCGTGCTCATGGATGGGCCCTACAGTGTGACCGCCAGCACGACCGATACCGCTGGGAACACCGGGACGGCGCTTGATGCAGGCAGTGTGGACGTCACCGCCCCGGTCATCACCGTGGCTGCCCCGGACAACACGAATGACACAACGCCCACGATCACTGGCACGACCGATGCGCCCGTGGGCAGCACCATTACCGTGACCGTGACGCAGGGCGCGACGACCCTGACGCTGACGACGACCGTGCAGATCGGCGGCACCTTTACCGTCACGATTCCGGACGCGGACGCCCTGGCGGACGGGCCGTACAGCGTCACGGCCAGTACCACCGACACCGCCGGGAACACCGGGACGGCGACGGATGCGGGCAGCGTGGATGCCACGGCACCTTCGATCACGGTCTCGGCGCCGGATAACACGAACGACACGACCCCAACCATCACCGGCACGACCGATGCGCCGGTGGGGAGTAGCATCACCGTCATCGTCACCCAGGGTGCGACCACCCTGACGCTCACGACCACCGTGGAGACCGGCGGGACCTTCAGCGTCACAATTCCGGATGCCAACGCACTCGTTGCCGGCCCGTACAGCGTTACGGCGAGCATCACGGACACCAACGGGAATACCAGTACCGCCGGGGACGTGGGCAGCGTAAATGTGACTGTTTCGGATCCCGTTGTCCTCGTTGACAAGTTTGTTCGTAACGTGACCGTCAATGGCGCATTTGGCGCGGTGGCCGACGGCTTACCTGGCGACATCCTCCAGTACTGCGTCCAGTTCGTGAACTCGGGCGGCCCTGCTTCAGCCTTCAAGCTGACCGACACGCTGCCGAGCGCGGTTCGCGATGTCACTCACCTGACGTATTCAGCGTCGACGGCGCCAGTGGTGGGGGCCAGCTCCGCGCCGGCCAGTGGTGATCTTCCTGCTGGCGTGACCCTCTCGGTAGTGAATGGGACAGTGGTGCTGGACTTCGGCAATGCAGTGCTGCCCTCAGGCAGTGGAGGCACCATCTGCTTTGAGGTGACCCTCCGCTAGACGGAACTTCTGCGTGCGGCGTGGCCTGAAGGTCACGCCGCCTACGTTTGGGCGTGGTCCGTGCAGGTGACCGGCCTCGCCCCAAACACGCTGAATTCGGTGTGATGCGGCGTGGCTTGGCCTGCGGTTCACGCCATGATGGAGTCAGCGAACGGCCCACATGCATCGATCTGGTGACCTTTGAAAGGTCCAGATATTCCCCATGAATGCCGCGCGACGAAAAGCACGGCGGTGGTCGGTCAGCGCCATACCCTCAAGGTGGCTACCGAATGACCTCGTCAGCGTGCCCCCGGGTGCCCTGTACTTTTAGGACCTGCCGACCGCTTCAGTGGTCACGTTCACGACCACGGGACGAGTAGCCCACGGCGTCTGAGGTGAGACCAGGCGCAGTCGCTCACCGTTAGCCAGTTCATGTTGACATCAACCGACCGATTTGAGGGGCCTGCATCTGTGAGGCTGAGCCGCGACAGGGTTCCTGCTACGCGTCTCGGCGCGGCACCAGCAACACGGCAAAGTCATACGTCTGCCTTGGCGTGGACGGGTGGGTGTGCTCCTCGTGAGCGAGTGAGACGAGAGAGCGTTTCAGCTCTTTGACCTGTCCTGCCGTCAAGCGGATTGCCCCGATCGTGAACAGCAGGTTCTGGTCTCCCTCCCAGAGGTCCTGGGCTGTCCCACGGTCGTCGCCCAGACTCAGGCCGTCTGCGGAGAGCCAGAAGCCACGGTGGTCCCCCGTCTGGTTGACGTACACCCGCAGGATTTCCCGGACTCTTTCCTCAATACGTGGCTGCACCTGGGCGCCGACGAATGACTCCAGGGCCTCAGCCGTGGTGACCTCGTATGGAATGAACCAGGGCTGTGGGACGGCGTACATCTTGACCGTGCGTCCTCCACGCCGCTCAGTGATGACGCTGGCAACGTCGACCTTCACCAGTTTCTGAACCAGGTAGTAGGCGCGCTGAACATTCAGTTCCAGGTGCTCAGCGAGGTCAGTCACACTCTTCGGGCCCTGGATCAACAGGTTCAGCAGGGGACGCAGTTCCACCGCCAGCAGGAGCCTGGCCTGAACGGCAGTGGCAACGTGAGCATCCGGCATGGGAAGCAGGGTAACGCATGCTTTTCAGTACGCCAGGAACTGAACTTGAAAGTTGCCCTGGTTCTTCAAGTGGGGAGACGCTGAGATGGCTGCTGTGTTTAATCGCCGAATAATAAAGAGGAGGCTAGTGAGGGTGATGTCCCACCCGGGCCCTGTGGTGATCTCCGGTGGTCGGTGCACTCAGGCCGGTTGTTCCTGCCCGCGTTGTGGGCGTGCGAAAACGTGCAGGTCCCGCGCGTTGCCGCAGGTCGTGATGTCCGTATGGCTCCGTACCTGTAGGGACCGCCAGCGCAAGGGCTCATACCGACCGTGCCGCTCAACTTTTCGTTCCGTGAGGTTGCCATGGTGAGAGGCAGGCGTCAACCATTCCCTCAGGGCTGCTTCTTGGCCCTGACGTTCGCGCTGGGGATTGGAAGTGCCCAGGCCACGGCCCCCCGTCACCACACGGACAGCTTTCGACTGCCGCAGGGGAGGGTAGAGGAACGCATGGCGCTCTACCACGTCCCTGGCGTCAGTGTTGCCGTGATTCAGGACGGCCACATTGCCTGGGCAAAAGGCTATGGCGTGCTGAGCGCGGACGGCGCAGCCCGGGTCGGCACGGAGACCCTCTTTCAGGCTGCTTCCATCAGCAAGGCCGTGACGGCCACTGCCGCCCTGACGATGGTGCAGGACGGTCGGCTGCCTCTGGACGCACCGGTCAACGCGGCCTTGCGGGCGTGGACTGTCCCGGCACGGCGGCCGGAGTGGGCTGCGGGCGTGACGGTCCGCCGACTCCTGTCTCATACGGCCGGTATCGGTGCACCCGGATACCTTGGCTATCGCGCGGGTCAGCCGGTCCCGTCTCTACTGAACGTCTTGCGTGGGGAGGCCCCTGCAACCTCACCTGCCGTCCGGGTGGAACGCGCGCCCGGCCAGGCTTACCGTTACTCTGGTGGCGGCTACGGGTAGTGCTCCAGTTTTGACTTCAAGCGGCGTTACGAGCGTTCGCCGATGAGGTGAGTGTAGACC